>CADBNX010000430.1 GCA_902796115.1 uncultured Eubacteriales bacterium | reverse complement strand
TCAGCCGGGCGATGGATCTGCATTATAAGCGGGTACAGTTTACGCCGGACGTGCTGCCGTCGGATCTGGTGGGCTTTTCCGTGTATGACAGGGCCGGCGGCGGATTCTCCTATCATCCGGGCGCGCTGAACGACGCCAATCTGCTGCTCTGCGATGAAATCAACCGGGCTTCAAGCAAAACCCAGTCCGCCCTGCTGGAAGCCATGGAGGAGAGGCAGGTGACGGTGGACGGCAATACCTATCCGCTGCAAAAACCCTTCCTTGTGATCGCGACCCAGAACAGCGTGGGCGCGGCCGGCACGCAGTTTTTGCCCTACGCGCAGACGGACCGTTTCCTGGTGCGGCTGTCCCTGGGCTATCCCGATTACGCGGCGCAGATGGAAATGCTGCGGGCGCGGCAGGGGGAAAACCCTCTCGATCGTGTGCGGTGCGTCCTGACGGGGGACAAACTGAAGAACCTGCAGGATGAGGTGCGGCGGGTGGTGTCAAAGGATGCCGTTCTGGATTATATCACCCGCCTGACCATCGCCTCCCGTGCGCATGAAGCGGTGGACGTGGGCATCAGCCCCAGAGGGGCGCTGTTCCTGGACCGCGCGGCGAAAGCCCATGCCTGGACGGAAGGCAGGGATTATGTGACCGGCGGCGACGTGCGGGCGGTGTTCGGGGACGTGTGCGCGCATCGGGTGCTGCTGAGGGAACAGACGGGCAGGACGGTGGATGAGGTGCTTTGCGAGCTGCTCAAAACCGTGGAGAACCCGGACCGCCGCAGCCGCGGGATGCTGAAATCATGAAAAAACGCTGTGCCGTCAGCGCGGCCTGGCTGATCCTGGCCGGCCTGATGTATTTCTTTGAGAACAACACGGGCACACGGATCGTGCTTGCCTGTTCTTTGCTGCTGCCGTTCGTGCCCCGCATCCGGCACGGTCTGTTCGGACGGGATGAGTCGGCAGGGCAGCCGCGGCCCCTGACGCAGACCGTCCGTACCTTCGCTGACAGGGAAGAGGAGGGGCGCGGGGATGTGCGTGCGTACCTGCCCGGGGATCCCGTCAACCGGATCCACTGGAAGCTGAGCGCCAAGCGGGATGAGCTGCTGGTGCGGGGGACGGAGCAGGAAAGAGAGGAGGAAGAGACGGAGAAAAAGACCGCTTCCGAAGACGCTCTGCCTGCACGGGACAGGGCAAAGAAACGGATGATGCTGACAGGGCTTTCCGCCATGCTCGGATCCCTGATCCTGCTGTTTGCGTTTCCGTCCGCAAGGCATGGGATGATGGCATTGCTGAACCGCCTCTTTGAGGCAAGCGAAGCGGTGAACGCCTATGTGTATGACCGTTTTCCGGTACCCGCGGGCCAATCCGCCCTTTTTGCCGCGATCCTTCTGACGATCATCGCTTTTTCTCTGACGGGTATTGCGCTGCTTAACGGAAAACGGCTGCCTGTCCTGTGTCTGACGGCGGGATGCGTGCTTTTTCAGATTTACTTCGGCCTTTCTTTTCCCGCGTGGGTGAACGTGCCGCTTTTTGCCCTGTCTGCATTGTGGATGATGAAGCGGCCTTTGAGGCAAAAAAACGTTTTGCCTGTTCTGGCCGGGATCCTCGCCGTATCTCTGGCGGTGTTCTTTCTTTGGCCCGGCGTGGACGGGAGTACGGAAGCGGCCTCCGAAGCGGTCCGGGACGCGCTGAGCCGCATGACGCAGTCCGCTGCAGGCGCCGTGCGGGAGACGCCCGCGGGCGAAAACGAGACCCGCCGTGTGCATACCCGTTCGCTGACGTCGGGCGAAGAAGAGGCAAAGACGGAAAGGGAGTTTCGTCTTGTGACCGTGGAGGAAGAGCTGATTTCCATGCCGCGTTGGGTGAATTATCTGCGCATTATTCTGCTGCTTTTGCTGACGGTGGGGGTGGTGGTACTGCCCTTCCTGCCCTTCGCCTTGCTGAACCTGCGGCGGAAAAAGGCGCTGGAAGCCCGGAAGGCTTTTGAATCCGCGAACGTGCGCGAGGCGGTCTTTGCCATTTTTCAGCATATCACGGCCTGGCTTGAGGCCGCGGGATACGGCGGGGGCAATCTGCCCTACGCGCAGTGGCGCGCGGAACTTTCCCCGGGCTATGCGGAGCGCTTCGCGGCGTGTGAACGGCTGTTTGAGGAAGCGGCGTACAGCACGCATGAGATGCGGGAGGAACAGCGGCAGCAGGCGCTGGAGCTGCTGAAGGAAACCGAACAGATGCTGCGGCAGGCGGACCGGAAAACGCGGCTGCGCCTCCGGTACAGGGAGTGCTTATGGATATGAAAACAAAAAGGATCCTGCTGCTGGCGCTTCTGCCGTGCCTGATGATGCTGCTCTGCTCCTGCCGTGCAAGAACCGGCATCAGCGGGCAGGAAAACGCACCGACAGCGCGTTCGGCCGGCATCCCGGATGAAAAACGGCAGGGGAACGCTGCCGACATCTCCGCTGATACGGCTGTGACGGCTAATGACAGCCAAAACGACGGGGAAAACGGGGAACCCGGCGGGAAAACCCGTGAAAACCCGGACGCGCCGCGAAAAGAATATGATGAAAACGCTCCCGCCGAGATCGTACCGGGCGCGGAACACCTGCTTCACGAAAACGGCGAAGGAAACGGCGCGTCCGTGTCGAATGATGATTCGGAAACGCTTGCCAGCCGGGTGAACGAACGCGCGGAGGACACGGCCGTGCGGACCGTCGCTGAACAGGAAGCGGAGCAAAAGGGCGTTTCCGGGGACGCGGACGCGGCGGATTCAGCCATGACCTATTTTGAGGTCCTGCTCCGGGAAAGGACGGGCTCGCTGTTTGAATGTCAGCGGC
>CADBNX010000429.1 GCA_902796115.1 uncultured Eubacteriales bacterium | reverse complement strand
GCCCGCCTGAAGGAATACATCGGCGTCACCTACCGCGGCTGGACCCCGGCGAGCAACTTTGACAGCGAGACCGCGAAGGAATTCGTCGCGCTGCCCCCGCTGCAGGCCTCCGATCATCCGGAAATCACGCCGGTGAACCCCGGATACTGGAACACCTACCGCGGCAACAACTACGGCTTTGCGATCACCGCGGCCTGCAAGGATCCCGCCGCGCTGGTCAGGTGGTATGACGCGCAGAACGCCGATACCCGGATCAAGCTGACCTGGCGTCTCGGCGAAGAAGGCGTGCTCTGGGAGCTTGTGGACGGACAGCTTTACGAACTGTGGCCGGACAGCGTCACCGTGGACTTCACCCGTGAGAACATGAAGTACTCCTACGGCTGCTACGGCAACGCGCCCGCGTTCACCCTGCCGACCGAAGTGGCGGATTATCATGACGACGCGCCCGCGGATTCCTTCACGCGCCGCAACCTGGTGGAAGTGGTCAAACCCTATCTGCTGAAGGAAATCTTCCCGAACTACCCGGTATCCGCCGAGAAGCTCGAAGCGCGCTCCCTGGTGGCCACCGACCTGCAGGCGTACCTGGATTCCTTCGTGGCTGACTGCGTGGTCAACGGCATCGATGACGCGAAGTGGGAAAAGCACCTGAAGGACTGTGAAGCCTACAAGGCGGCAGAGCTTGTGCAGTGGTACCAGGATTACCTGGATAAGAAGTTCTGATCCGGACTTCAGACACACATCGCGCGGCGGAAGGAAACTTCCGCCGCGTTTTTTTTCGCTTTTCCTGCCGCGGACGGTCCGGATCCGTATAAAAAAAGGAGCCCCCGTAAAGTCCCGATCAGGCCGCTTCACGGTTCTGTTTTCGGCTTTCCCGGCTTGACGCACAGCGATGGATTGCGTATACTTGTATACGGGGCAGTGTAAACCTCAACCGATGTGATTCTGTACCGCCTGTCTGTTTTTCACAGGGAAAGGATGGAATATATATGAAAACACAGTTCGTGAAAAAGACGCTCATCATGGCAGCCGCGTTTCTGCTTGTCTTCACGGCATGCGGCGCGGGGATAGCGGAGAGTTATTCCGGGCAGACGATCCGGCTGCTGCGATACGAGGGGGACGTTGAAATCGCGGACGCAAACGGCCAGCCGAGGTTCGTGCTGGAGAACGCGCGGTTTGCCAGCGGGGAATCGATGCGCACCGGAGAAGAGAGCCTGGCGTCGGTGAGTCTGGATACGGACAGGATCGTGACGCTGGATCAGCTGAGCCGGGTCGAATTCCTGCAGGAAGGGAATCATGTGCGGCTGAACCTGACCGAGGGCACGCTGCTGCTGGACGTGCAGGATAAGCTGGATGAGAACGAGACGCTGGATATCGAAACCTCGACCATGACGGTGGGCATCCGGGGAACGATCGTATTCCTGCGCGCGGCGAATACCGAAGAGAGCCGGAACACCGCGGCGCTGGAGACACGGCTGGAGAAGCTGCTGCAGAATCCGGACACCCCGGGCAGCGCTGCGACAGCCGCAAAGGTGGAGACGCTGCTTGCGGGCCTGCGGGACGGAACCACCACGCTGGGCGTGCTGGAAGGCACGGCTCATATCAGCTATACCGACGGCAGCGACACGGTGCATACCGTGGACGTTCCCGCCGGAAATGTCGCCGTGGTAACGGATCGGGACGGGGACAGCCGGCCGGAGGAAGTGGTTACGAGGCCGGCCGAAATCGGGGATATTTCCGCGTTTGTGCTCAATCAGATCACGGAAAATGCGCAGCGCCTGGAGCGCGTGATGGAATCGACGGACCTGTTTGATTTTTCGGCGGACGGGAAGTGGGAATGGACGGGTACGGTGACGCTGGCGGCACAGAGCGCGAGCAAGATGTACGACGGCACGCCGCTGACACGTCCCTCGGACGTGCTGGTGTACGGGCTGCCGGAGGTATTCGGCATCCGCGCATCGGCGAACGGCAGCATCACGGACGCGGGAGAGAGTGAAAACCCGATCGCGGCCTGGGTGATTCTGAACAGCGAGGGACAGGATGTAAGCGCGCATTTTCCGTCTGTGGAGACCGTGAGCGGCGTACTGAAGGTGGACCCGGCGCCGCTGACGGTGTGGACGGGCAGCGCGGAGAAGCCGTACGACGGCACGCCGCTGACCAATAACGAGACGAAGCTGACCGCTGTGCCGGGATACGAAACGAATCAGCCCGAGTGGCGCAACACTTCCCAGGTGCTTTCGGAAGCGAACGGCGCGGAAGTCATGTACGGCGTAAGCGGCGTGGTATGGGCTCACGCCACGAACCCGCTGACCGGCGAGACAAGGGAAATCGAACTGCGGCCGGGCGAACGTATGAAGGTATTCCTGAAGGACGGATCAGACGGGGAGAGCCTGGTTCTGGAAGTGGAAGACTTCTCTGAAGAAGAAATCCCGGCGGATATCCTGCGGATGTACGCGGATAACCCGGAACTGCTGGAACAGGCCTGCGCGGACGCGGGATGGAATGTCGACACCATCCTGGAGCGGATCGCGCAGCTCCGGCCGGAAGAGGAGAAAAGCACGGTGACCCGGCACGGACTGAAGCTGTCCGCGGGGCAGGCGGCCGGCCTGATGCTGGACAGCACGAACGTGCGGATCACGGTGGATACCGGGATCACGGATTACAGCAGCCGGCCGCTGAACAACAACGAAGCGCACTTCACGCCGATCGATGTGAACGCGGCCGTCGAAATCATCGCGACCGGCAGTCAGACGGAAGTGGGAGAAAGCCCGAACACCTATGAAATCAAATGGGGCAGCGTGAATCCGGATAACTATATCCTGACGGAAGATCTGGGCACGCTGACCGTAACGGCGCCCCGGGGCGGGGTCACCTTCACCGCGGCATCCGCGGAAAAGACGTATGACGGTACGCCGCTGGCGGACGACGGTGTAACCGCAACAGGCCTGCCGGAAGGGTTTTCCTTCCGGGCGTCCGCAGCCGGCAGCATCACGGACGCGGGAAGCGCGGAAAACCGGGTCTCTTTCCTGCAGATCCTGAACAGCGAGGGAAAGGACGTGACGGCGCTCTTCCCGGACAAAAACCTGGTGAGCGGTACCCTTGCAATACACCCCGCGCCGCTGAGCGTTACGACCGGCTCCGCCGAAAAGGTATACGACGGGACGGCGCTGACAAACGGCGAAGCGGCGGCCGCAGGCCTGGTGAACGGCGAACAGATAACGGTAAGTGCCTCGGGCAGCATCACAGCGGCCGGAGAAGCTGAAAACACCGCCGTGATCGTGTGGGGCAATACGAAGGCGGAAAACTACGAGGTAATGCAGAACCCCGGGAAACTGACCGTAAAACCGCTGGAAATGGAGCTTGACCTCGGCGGGAGCACGGAAACGTACGGCGGTGCCGAACTGCCCACGCCGCAGATCATCTTCCTGAACGGTCCGCACGCGGGAGAAACGGCGAGCGGGTACCGCACCCGCGGCGGGGAAATCCGCGGCAGCGCGCAGCAGGCGGTATTCCGGTTCGATCTGTTTACGGGAGACACGGTCGAGGTGACCGTAGCGGCTGAGGAAACAGCTGCGGGCGAGCGCACCCTCACGGCGCAGGTCCGGGTACCCGAAGGGCTTTCCGGAAGCTTCCGGGTGGCGAGCGTGACGGACACCGTGATGGCAGCCCTCCCCGGAGAGCTGAGGATCACGACCTCCTCCGCGAGCAAAGCCTACGACGGCACGGCGCTGACAAGCGCGGAAGTGACCGTTGAGGGCCTGCGGGACGGAGACGAAATCACGGTCACCGCGACCGGGACCCTTACGGACGTGGGGACGGCGGAAAACAGTTATACGATCGACTGGGGCACGGTTGACAGTGCTTCCTATACCGTAACGGAAGAGCTGGGCACGCTGGAGGTGACCGCGAACGAAACCGCGATCGCGTTTACGGCAGCGTCCGGGGAGAAGACTTACGACGGAAAAGCACTGACGAACGCGGAG
>CADBNX010000428.1 GCA_902796115.1 uncultured Eubacteriales bacterium | reverse complement strand
GGCCAGCTGCCGCCGGGAGCAGTGCGCGATCTTCTCATCCCACTGATTCAGCGTTTCGTTCCTGATGGCTTTCATTTTCTTCTCCTTTATCAAAAAAGGCGGGAAAGATTGCTCTTTCCCGCTTGGAATCAGGCTTCCTTTGCGATTTTGACCAGCTGGGCAAACGCGTCCTGATCGTTGACCGCCATCTCCGCAAGCATTTTGCGGTTGATGTCGATGTTCTTCTTCTTCAGACCGTTGATGAACGTGGAATAGCTCATTCCGTTCATGCGGGCCGCCGCGTTGATACGGATGATCCAGAGACGGCGGAAATCGCGTTTGCGCATTTTCCTTCCGGCATACGCATAGCGAAGAGACCTGCGAACCTGCTCGCTGGCCGAACGGTACTGCTTGGATCTGGTTCCGAAGTAGCCTTTCGCCAGCTTCAGCACCTTGCGGCGCTTTTTATGGGCGTTAACTGCCCGCTTGATACGTGCCATAATATAACCTCCTTACTTAACCGGCGTAAAACTATTTGTAGGGAATCAGCTTCTTGATGGTCTTGGCTTCTTCGCTGTTCTGAAGCTGGCCGCCCTTGCGCAGATGACGGATGCGCTTGGTCGTCTTCTTGTTCAGAATATGGTTCGCGTTCATTTTCTTATGCTTCACCTTGCCGGTTTTGGTAAGAAAAAAGCGTTTTGCCGCTCCGCGATGCGTTTTTTGCTTGGGCATAACCTGTTCCTCCTTCCGGAATTTTGTGACTTACGCTTTGGAAGCGCTGTCGTTGGCCGCCTTGGCGGTTTCCTGCGTCTTCTGCGCTTTGTCGTTCTTCGGTGCAAGTATCATCAACATATTTCTGCCTTCCACCATGGGACGTTTCTCGATGACCGCCACATCCTTCATGCGCTCGGCAAAGTCCTGCATCACCTTCGCACCGATGTCGGAGTGGGCAATCTGCCGACCGCGGAAACGGATGGATACCTTTACCTTGTTTCCGTCCTTCAGAAAGCGGAGCGCGTTTCTGGCCTTGATCGCGATATCGTTTTCCTCGATCGTCGCCGAAAGCTGGACTTCCTTCAGTTCGATGGTCTTCTGATTGCGGCGCAGTTCCTTTTCCCGTTTCGCCTGTTCAAAACGATGTTTGTCGTAATCCATCAGTTTGCACACGGGCGGCACGGAGCCGGGAGCAATCTTGACCAGATCCAGTTCCTGCTGCTCTGCCAGCGCAAGCGCCTGCTGCGTGGGCATGATGCCAAGCTGGGATCCGTCAGCGCCGATCAGCCTGACCTCGCGGTCACGGATTTCTTCATTGATGAGCCATTCTGTGTTGATGTCGATGCACCTCCGAAAATGAAATAGGCAGGTGAAACCACCCGCCTGAATAGACCTTTGCCATGACCGGGCAAAACGGATTCGCTCCGGTGAGAGGCGGGCAGCCTCTGCTTTACGGCCCTATTCTACCCGCAAATCATACTTTTGTCAATGCTTTTTTATTTTTTAAATTCAAAATCCTCCGTTTCTGATTTTCTTGCACAAAAAACCCGTTGCGGGTATAATATGACCGTCCGAAAAAAACGGGAAAGGGACTTCCCTGAAAGGACTCAAGGCATGATTCGTTACTACTGCAGGAAATGCGGCATCGATAACACGGAAGCGGAATGCCGCCAGTGCGGCAAAAAGCTACCCGCCGCCGTGATGCGCGATATCTGGCGGGTCTACCGCATCCCTCTCACCGACCTCGGCGCGTGGAAAAGCGCTTTTCTGATCCTCCTGTGCTGCGCGGCAGCCGTTCTGCTTCTGATCCTGGTTTGGGAAACCGCCGCGGGCGGGCTGAACGCCGCGCTCCGCCTCTTTTCCGGCGGGCTTGCGCTGCGGCTTGCGCTGATCGTGCCCGCGGGCCTCGCCGCGGTGCTGCTGTTCCGGGCGCTGCAGGGACGGGAAACCCTGGTGTTTTCCCTGGACGCCCAGGGCGCCCATATGCAGACCTGGCATGACGCCGGCAGGCTGAAAAGCTGGGCGCGTCTGCAGCGCGCGCATCAGGAAGACGCCGCGGAGCAGCAGGACGGTTCCCTGCTGCTGCAGTCCCAGACCCGCCATCTTCTCTGGAGCGACGTCAAAAGGCTCCTGTTCCAGCCCGACCGCGGGGAGATCCGCCTCTTCCACGCGCGGCACGCGGCGCCCATGGTGCTCCGTTTGCCGCCCGAGGAATACGACAATGCGGAACTGCTGGTCAAAAAATACTGCAAAAAACTGCTGAACACAAAAGCATAAGGAGGTTTGGCAATGACCGTACAGGAAATCGCAAAACTGCTTGACCACTCCACCCTGCAGCCCTTCCTTACCGATGACGATATCCGGAAAGGCTGTGATATCGCGCTCCGCTGGGGCACCGCCACCGTCTGTGCGCGGCCCGCGGATATGCCCCTGGTTTCCCGCCTGCTCGCCTCTTCCCCCGTGCTTCCCTGTACGGTGATCGGCTTTCCGCACGGCTCCGTCAAAACCCGGGTAAAGCTTTACGAAGCGGAACAGGCGCTCGACGACGGATGCCGGGAACTGGATATGGTGCTGCATATCGGGAAGCTGAAACAGGGCGAAAACAATTACGTGCGGGATGAAATCGCACTGCTTTCCTCCCTGGCGCACAAGCGCGGCGCGCTGCTCAAGGTGATCATCGAAACCTGTTTTCTTACGGAACAGGAAAAAATCCTCGCGTGCCGCCTGAGCGAGGAAGCCGGAGCCGACTTTGTCAAAACCTCCACCGGCTACGGCACGGGCGGAGCGACCGCGGAGGATATCCGTCTGATGCGTTCTTCCGTCTCCCCCAAAGTGCGCGTCAAGGCATCCGGCGGGATCCGCACCCTGGACGCCGTTCTCGCGATGCACGAAGCCGGAGCGGACCGCTGCGGCGTTTCCGCCACGGCGGCGATCATGGAAGAAGCGGAAAAAAGAGCCCGATCGGGGCTGCTTGAGGAGGAAAAACAATGAGTATAACCGTAATGCCGTTCGGGAAAGCCCCCGACGGACGTGAATGCAAGCTGTACACCCTGACCAACGCGTCCGGCGCTTCCCTCAGCGTCAGCGACTGGGGCGCGCACCTGGTCGGCATCCGTGTGCCGGATAAAAACGGCACCCTCGCGGACGTGGTGCTCGGATACGACAGCGCAGAGGAATACCTTTCAAAGCCCTGCTGCCTCGGCGATTTTGTGGGCCGATACGCCAACAGGATCGGCGGCGCCCGCTTTGAGCTGAACGGGAAAACGTACACCCTGTACAAAAACAACGGCGAAGCCTCGCTGCACGGCGGCAGGGAAGGCTTCAGCAAAAAATGGTACCAGACCCGGATCCTGGAAAGCGAGAAGGAAGATGCGGTCTATATGACCTACGTATCCCACGACGGTGAAGAAGGTTATCCGGGCAAAATGCGCGTGCAGGTTTCCTACGCGTGGGATGAAAACAATACGCTTACCATCCGCTATCTTGCGGATACGGACAAGGACACGGTGATCAACCTGACCAATCACGCCTACTTCAACATGGCGGGACACACGGGCGGCAGCACGCTCGGGCAGATCATTACCGTGCATTCCCAAATGATGACCGAGGTGGACGAAGGGCTCATCCCCACCGGCGTCCTGACGCCGCTGAAGAACACCCCGCTGGACCTGAACGGCGGCCGCACCCTCAAAGAGCTGCTTTCCCATCAGGCGGACTGCCCGCCCATCGCGCAGGTGAAAGGACTCGACTTCAATTTCTGCCTGGATGGGGAAGGGCTGAAGGAAGCGGCTTCGCTGTATGACCCCGCGTCCGGCAGAAAGATGACGGTTTTCACCACGGAACCCGGCATCCAGCTCTACTCCGGCCAGTCCCTCAATCAGACCGGCAAGGGCGGCGCGCAGTACGCCGCGTACGACGGCATCGCCTTTGAAACACAGCATTGGCCGGACAGCCCCAATCACCCGGATTTCCCGTCCACCGTGCTCAAGGCCGGCGATACGTTTTCCTCACAGACCCGGTATGCGTTCACCGTATGCTGACGAAGACAGGAGGGGCAAGTATGCAGCTCTTTGTTACCGTAATCAAAAACAGCGAATATGTGGAACCGATTCTCCGACAGATGGCGGAGAACGGATTCAGCGGCGCGACCGTGCTGGATTCCTCCGGCATGGCGCAGCTGCTCAAGGATGAAGAAGACCTCCCGTTCTTCGGCGGCCTCCGGGCGGAGCGCCTGCAGGAACGTGCCAAATCCACCACCGTGTTCGCGGTCATGGAGGACGAGCGCATCGAAGAAGCGCGCGCCATCGTGAACCGGGTGACCGGCGGCCTGAACCGGCCGGACAGCGGCATCATGTTCGCGCTGCCCGTCACCTTCGCGGACGGCATCCTGCATCCGGACAATGCGGAAAACGCATCCTGAGTTCCGGCGCATCCCTTTCCGTTTGACAGAAGCGACCCGTATCCGTCCGCTCCGGCGGACGGAATCAATATAAGAAAGAAGCTTAAATCACCATGAATACTCTTCTGATCGTGGCAGCCGCGATTTTCGCCGGACTGCTGGTAAGCCGTCTTGCGCGTCTCATCGGGCTGCCCAATGTCACCGCGTTCCTTGTGGCCGGTCTTCTGATCGGTCCGTTTCTCGCCGGCATCCTGGACCGGGAAGCCGTGCGGTCCCTGTCCGTGATCTCCGATATGGCGCTCGGTTTTATCGCATTCTCCATCGGCAGTGAATTCAAGCTGGACAATCTGAAAAAGATCGGAAAAGGGCCGCTGACCATCACCGTCTTCCAGGGACTGACCACAGCCGCGCTGATCGATCTCGGCCTGATCCTGCTCGGTTTCAGCGTGCCCGAAAGCCTGCTCCTGGGCGCGATCGGCCTGGCCACGGCCCCTGCGGCCACCCTGATGGTGATCCGCCAGTACAAGGCGAAAGGGCCCGTCACCTCCATGCTCCTTCCCGTAGTCGCGATGGACGACGCGCTGGGGCTCATGGTATTTTCCATTTCTTCCTCCGTGGCCTCCGCGCTGCTGGGAGGGGAAATCACGCTCTCCTCCATGCTTCTGGGGCCCGTAATCGAAATTCTGGGCAGCCTCCTGTGCGGCACCGTGCTCGGTTTTCTTCTCTCTTTCTGCGCGGGCTTCTTCCGCTCCAGAGGCAACAAGCTTGCCCTGACCCTCGCCGCGGTACTGGCAGGCGTGGGATTATGCGCCGTGTTGAACCTCTCCTCCCTGCTGGTGTGCATGATGATCGGCGCGGTCGCGGCCAATTTCTGCCGGCAGGAGGCGGTCATTGTGGAGCAGACCGACCGCTTCACTCCGCCCCTGTTCCTGCTGTTCTTTGTGCTTTCCGGCGCGGGGCTTGACCTGAGCGTGCTGCCCACGGTGGGGCTGCTCGGCGCGGCGTACCTGATCCTGCGCTCCCTCGGCAAATGGCTGGGAGCGCTGCTCGGAGCCGCCGCGGTACACGCGGACGGCAACGTGCGCAAATATCTCGGCCTCACCTTGCTTCCGCAGGCCGGTGTCGCCATCGGTATGTCCACACTCGTTACAGCCCGGTTCTCCCAGTACGGCGGCATCGCCTCCCGCATCAGCGCGGTCGTGCTTGCCGCGACGCTCATTTATGAGCTCGTGGGCCCTGTCATCACGAAAATTGCCCTCATCAAAGCCGGAGAGATCCCCGCGGAGGCAAAATAAAAAAAATCGAGCGATACGCGTTCAGGGTATCGCTCGAAGGGCTGTGCAACAGCCCCGCAAATGGGCTGCCGCAGAATCGCATTCGCGGCAGCCCCTGTTTTTATGCTTCAAACGCTACGCATTCGCCCGTATCCGCGCTCTGCTGCGCCGCTTCCATCAGCCGGATCACGCGAAGCGCCTGTTCCGGCGTGATCAGCGGCTTTTCCTCGCCGAGGACCGTCCGGGCCAGGTTGGCATAAAGCTCGTTCGCGTCATAGTGCACCTCGGGCAGCGGCGAGGTCAGCACATTGCCGGCGCCGCGGGGTGCCATCGTCTTGGTCAGTCCCTCGCCCGCCACGATGGGCTGCGCGTCTTCTTCCTTCCACACGGTGGGGGTAACGATCCTTCCCTCGCAGTTCCAGTTCTCGATCACCGCGGTCCCGCGCGTTCCCGCAAGATACCACAGCGGATGCGGAATGAAGTGGCAGGTGCCCACTTCCAGCGTGCATATCCTGCCGGAGTCAAAGAACAGCTTCACCTCGAAATTATCGTCGCATTCCCGGTTGGTCACATGCGTCTGGTGGCAGAACACCCTCCGCACTTTTTCCGGCACCATCATCAGCACGCGGTCGATCAGATGCACGCCCCAGTCCAGCAGCATCCCGCCGCCGAAGGCCTTCACGCCGCGCCAGTCCCCGGGAATCCCGCGCGAGCCCATCACCCGGCATTCGATGGAGAAGATCTCCCCGATCGCGCCCGTGTCGAAGATTTTTTTCGCGATCAGAAAATCGTGATCCCAGCGGCGGTTCTGCCTGGGATAAAACACCCTGCCCGTCTCCCGCGCCGTTTTTATCACTTCCGTCAGCTCCGCTGAAGAAGGCGTGACCGGCTTTTCACACAGCACATGCTTTCCGGCTTTCATTGCCCGGATCGCCATATCCTTATGCAGATGATTCGGCGTCGCGATCAGTACGATGTCGATCTGAGGATCCGCCAGCATCTGCTCATAATCATTGTATACATAAATGCCCGTCTTTTCCGCCCATTCGCGGCGGGCAGGGCTGATATCCACGATTCCCTTCAGTCCGATCAGGCCGCTGATATCCGTCGCGCCAGGCGGAGTGCCTTCCGCGCGGATCTCATCCAGCGTTTTCAGATGATCCTTCGTATACCATTGTGTTCTTCCGGTGCCGGAGGCCAGC
>CADBNX010000427.1 GCA_902796115.1 uncultured Eubacteriales bacterium | reverse complement strand
GAGCGGCGCAGGCTGTGCAGCATGAAGGCGGCGGAGAGGGTCCGTGACAGCAGGGACGGCAGCGCCACGCCGGCCACGCCCAGGTGCAGCACGAAAATGCCCACCGCGTTTCCCGCTACGTTGACGATATTCATCGCGAGCGAAACCTTCAGGGTGATGCGGCTGTTGCCCATGGAACGGAACAGCGCGCTGCAGGCGTTGGAAAGCCCGAGCATCGGAAAGCTGAGCGAGGTGATGGTCAGATAAATCAGCGCGTTTGACATCACGTCCTCTTCGATGGAGCCGAAAAGAAGCCGCAGCAGGGGCCTGCGCAGCAGAATGGAAATGCCTGCCAGCGCCGCGCCGAACAGCACCGCGGTGTAGCACAGCTGGTTTGCCGCCAGGCAGGCTTCCTGCTTTCTTTTCGCGCCGAGCAGCTGGCCGGTCACCACCGCGCCGCCGGTGGCGAGCGCGGAAAGGATCGCGAGGATCAGGTTATTGATCATATCCACCAGGGAAACCCCGGAGACGGCGGCTTCTCCGGCGGAGGAGATCATCATCGTATCCACCATGCCGACGGTCATGCCGAGGAGGACCTCAAAAATCAGCGGCACGATCAGCCTGCGCAGGTAGGTGTTGGGAAACATGGGACGAAACGGTTCTGTCATTGCGGAAATCCGCACCTCCTGTCCGGCGTCAGCCGAGCGGACTGCGCGCGAGCGCGTCCCGTGCGAAAGCCAGCGCGCGGGGCATGTCTTTTTCATCATAAATACCGTGCAGCAGCCAGTCTCCGCGGAAGCCGTACCCGGCCAGAAGGCGCAGCATCAGGTCAAAATCGACGATGCCGAGCCCCGTGCCGCAGAAATCGATGCCGTCCCCCGCGCGGATATCCTTTCCGTGCGCGATCACGATATCCCGCCCGAAGGCCGAAAAGGCGGCTTCCAGGCTGCCTGCCGCGTTTTCCGGCTTTGCCGTGCCGGGCAGGAACAGGTTCGCGGGATCCAGGATCATCTTCAGCGCCGGGGAAGCCGCTTCGTCCAGCATGCGGCGGGCACGTTCCGGCGTGCACACCACATTGCTGGCTTCCGTTTCGACGGCGAGGGTCAGACCTCGCGCTTCGGCGATGGCGCACAGGCGCTTGACGGTGTCAAGCGCGTCGGCCCAGGCCTCCGGCGTAAGGTTGTCCGGATGTCCTTGCCAGAGCGAAGAGCGGCTTCGCGTGCCGGTGCACAGCGAGATGACCGGGCATCCCAGTTCCCGCACGGCGTCCGCGAGCAGGGCGAAACGGCGCACGCCCTCGGCGCGGACTTCCGCGTCCGGATGCGCCGTATTGAAAGTGCCGTTGACCGCGGCAATGGGAAGGCCGCTTTTTTTTACCGCGCGTTCTACCAGGGAAACGGTACTTGCTTCGATCCGGGGCGGGATCTCAAGCGCGGGCCTGGCTTCAAAGTCCGCTTCCGAAACAGAGGCGAAACTGAATTGCACGCACGCAAAGCCCATGTTTGCGATGCGGGCAAAGAGCTCCTGAGCGGGCAAAGTGGAAAAATCCGTCGTACAGATGCCGATTCGCATGACAAACGCTCCTTCCGGCAGTCGTTTTCACCGTCCCCAGTACTTGCTGTCAAGGCTGCGGTACTGCACCGCTTCGGCCACATGCTCCGGCAGGACTTTTTCCTCCCCGGCCAGGTCCGCGATGGTCCGCGCCACCTTCCGCAGGCGGTTGTAGCCGCGCATGCTCATGCCGGTTTTTTCCACCGCTCTCTCAAGCAGCCGCTCCGCCTTTTCATCCAGCGCGCAGTAGCGGCGGATATTCTCTCCGGCCAGGTTCGCGTTGCAGGTTTCCCCGGTTTCCTTCATCCGTTCCAGCTGAATGTGCCGCGCCCGCTCCACACGCGCCCGGACCGCAGCGGAATCCTCCGCGTCGCCCGATTCCGCGATTTCGCTGACCGGCACCGCGTCCACCTCCAGCTGCAGGTCGATCCGGTCCAGCAGAGGGCCGGAGATTTTATCCAGATACCGGCGGATATCGTTTGCCGTGCAGCGGCAGGGATGCGTGCGCGAGCCGTAGTATCCGCAGGGGCACGGGTTCATGCCGGCCACCAGCATACAGCGGCTCAGGTACCGTGTGCGCGCCTTCACGCGGGAGACGGATACCTCGCCGTCCTCCAGCGGCTGCCGCAGCGCTTCCAGGCTGGCGCGGGGATACTCCGGAAGCTCGTCCAGGAACAGCACGCCGTTGTGCGCCAGGGAGATTTCCCCCGGGCGCGCGTCCGAACCGCCGCCGATCAGCGCGGGCAGCGACGCGGAGTGATGGGGCGTACGGAAAGGACGGGCGGTCATCAGCCCTTCGCCCGGCGCGATCAGCCCGGCCACGGAATGGATGCGCGTCGTTTCCAGGCTTTCGCGGAAGGTCATCGGAGGCAGGATGCCCGGAAGGCAGCGGGCCAGCATAGTTTTGCCGCTGCCCGGTACCCCGATGAAGAGGATGTTGTGGCCCCCCGCGGCGGCGATCTCAAGCGCGCGCCTTGCGCCGCGCTGACCGCGCACCTCCCGCAGATCCCATACCGGTTTTCCCGCCGTGAGCAGGCTCGCGTAGGGCACCTGCGCCTGCGCGGGAATCGGCGCTTTGCCGGACAGATGCTCCGCTGCCTCGCGCAGCGTCGAAGCCGGATAGATTTCGATGCCGCTTACGCTGGCCACCTCCGCCGCGTTCGCCGCGGGCAGCAGCACCTGCCGGATGCCCTGTTCCCGGGCCGCGATCACCATCGACAGCACGCCCCGCACGGGCGCCAGGCTGCCGTTCAGGCTGAGCTCACCGATCACCAGCGTATCCGCGAGCGCGGGCATGCGCACCTGGCGGGAAGCGGCGAGCAGGGAAAGCGCGATGGAAAGGTCAAACGCGCTGCCTTCCTTGCGCACGTCCGCCGGGGCCAGGTTTACGGTGACCCGGCCCTGCGGAAATGCGTATCCGGAATTGCGCAGCCCCGCCAGCACCCGCTCCGTGCTCTCCTTGACCGCCGTATCCGGCAGTCCTACGACCACCTGCTTGAACGTGCCGCCGGAAACGTCCGTTTCCACCGTCACGGGAATGCCGTCCACGCCGATCAGCGCATAGCACAGTGTTCTTGCCAGCATAACAGCGCTCCTTACCGTAGAATTGCAGCTGAATTATACCTTCTTTTCCCTATGGCGTCAAACGGGATGCCGGGTTCATTCGATCAGCATCGCGTCCCCGAAGCTGAAGAAACGGTATTTCTTCTCCACGGCTTCGCGGTAGCAGGCGAGAGCCAGTTCACGCCCCATCAGCGCCGATACCAGCATCAGCAGCGTGCTTTCGGGCAGGTGAAAATTGGTCATCAGGGCATCGGTCGCACGGAAGCGGTAGCCGGGGGTGATGAAGATGGAGGTCATGCCGCAGCCCTCGTGCACGGTGCCGTCCTCCGAGGCGGCGCTTTCCAGCGTGCGCACGGCGGTGGTGCCGGCGCACACGATGCGCCCGCCCCGTGCTCTCGCGGCGTTGATGCGTTCCGCGGCGTCCGCCCCCACCTGCCAGAATTCCTCGTGCATCACATGATCCTCCACGTTTTCGCATTTGACGGGGCGGAAGGTGCCCAGTCCCACGTGGAGCAGCACATGCACGATATCCACGCCCTTTTCCCGGATGCGGCCGAGCAGCTCGGGCGTGAAGTGCAGCCCCGCGGTCGGGGCCGCGGCGCTTCCGGATACCTTCGCGTAGACCGTCTGATACTGTTCCGGATCCTGCAGCTTTTCATGAATGTACGGGGGAAGCGGCATTTCTCCCAGCTCATCCAGGATCGCCTCGAACACCCCGCTGTATTCAAAGCGCACCACGCGTCCGCCCGCGGAGGTGGTTTCCCCGATGACGCCGCGGAGCTTTCCGTCTCCGAACAGCACCCGTGTGCCGGCGCGGAGGCGCCGTCCGGGGCGGACCAGGGTTTCCCAGGTGTCGCGGTCGATGCGGCGCAGCAAAAGCACCTCAGAGGGGACGTGCGTATCCTCCTTCACACCGAGCAGACGCGCGGGGATGACTTTGGTTTCGTTGAGGACCAGCACGTCTTCCCTGCGCAGAAAATCGGGAAATTCCCGGAAAATATGGTCGCTTCTTTTGCCCGTCGAACGGTCGATCACCATCAGCCGCGCGCTGTCGCGCGGAGAGGCGGGGGACTGGGCGATCAGTTCCTGCGGCAGGTCATAGGCGAAATCGGATGTTTTCATGATGGCTCCTTTGCTGCAGAGAAAAGGGCTGCTGCACAGCCCCTCGGGCGATACGCAGTCTGCGTATCGCCCGACTCTTCGGATTATGCTGAAAACCAAAGATTTCCGGCAGTTCGTGCTGCGTATCATATGAACAGGCGGTGCTACAGTACTCTCGTCTGCAACACCGCCAATAAGAACGTGGACTGGTTATTTCTTTTCCGGCTCCGGCGGCAGTTCGCTGGTGCAGTGCGGGCAGCGGGTGGCTTTCTTGTCCACTTCCTGCTGGCAGTACGGGCAAAGACGCGGCGGCTCCTTGGGCGCTTCGGGCGCCTTGCGGGCTTCGATCATTTTGTTGAGGCCCTTGACGACAAGGAACAGGCACAGCGCAATCAGGACGAAGTTGATGATCGCCTGAATGAAATTGCCGTAGTTCAGGGTGGCGATGCCAAGCTCTTTGGCCTGATCCAGGGACGTGACGGTGACGCCTTCCGGCACCTTGCCGAGGATGGCGAACTGGCCGCTCACGTTGACGCCGCCGGTGAGCAGGGTCAGGATCGGCATGAAGAGGTCATTGACGAGACTGGTGACGATGGCGCTGAACGCGGTCGCGATGATAACGCCGATCGCCATGTCCATGACATTGCCCTTGAGCGCAAACTTCTTGAATTCGCTGAGGAACTTTTTCACGAATGATCACTCCTTCGCAGATAATTGCAGCCTTCCGGCCTGAACGGTGCTATTATACCATCGTTGGCGCATGAGCGCAAATGCTTTTTGGCGGGAGAAACCGGTTTCCCGGACTTGCGGATTGCGCCCGGATCGGGTAGAATGGTTCATACCGGGACGAAACGCTGCCGTTTGCGGGTAAGAAAAGCCGAAGAAATGCCGATTCGCGGGAGAGGAAGGATATGAAAAAGCTGAAAAAGGAATTTCCCTATGATCCGGAAAAACACACTGCGGTCATCCGGCAGTCCATCTGCACGGGAGAGAAGGCCGCCGGCTTCCGCGACCGGGAGACCGGGCACTTTACGGAAATCATGCTGATCCGTACCCCGGAGGATGAAAAGCAGTTCAGGAAGATCTACGGGCTTGAGGAGATCCGCACGGAATACTGAGGGGAAGCGGCGGTGCTGCAGATGAAATGATGCAGCACCGACTTTTTTTTGTGCGGCAGGCGTGCTGATGAAAATTTGATTTGCCGTGTTAATCAAAAAATCAGTATTGCAATCCGCGGCGGATTCAATTATGGTATTACGCGAAAACAAGTAAAACCGGCTTTGATCCGCCTGTGCGGACCGGAAAGAAAAACGGGTAAGCGGAGAGGCAAATCGATGGCACCAAGACAAGGGATTATCCAACGGAACAAACACCTGACGTTTGCGGCGTACATGAAGCGATACTGGCCGCTGTATCTGTTTCTGCTTCCGGCGGTGCTGGACGTTCTGATTTTCAAATATCTGCCCATGTACGGACTGCAGATCGGCTTTCGGGATTACAAGATCCGTAAGGGCATCTGGGGCAGCAGCTGGGTCGGGCTGAAGCATTTCACCAAATTTGTCACTTCCCCCAATTTCTGGCCGCTGCTGCGGAATACGCTCTCCATTTCCCTGAACTCGCTGATCTGGAGCTTTCCGGTACCCATCATCCTGGCGCTGATGATCAACGAGATCCGGCAGCCGCGTTACAAGCGGGTGGTGCAGACGATTACGTACGCACCGCACTTCCTGTCCCTGGTCGCGGTGATCGGCCTGATCAAAATGCTGCTGGCGCTGGATTCCGGCATCCTGAACAACCTGCGCGCATCGCTTGGTCTGGACCGTCTCAATTATATGGCAATGTCCTCCGCCTATCAGCCCATCTATATTCTCTCCGGCATCTGGCAGGGGATGGGCTGGAGCTCCATCATCTATCTGGCCGCGCTTTCCTCCATCGACGTGGAAATGCTGGAAGCCGCGCAGATCGACGGAGTAAACCGCTTTCAGAAGATCTGGTACCTGGATCTGCCCACCATCATGCCGACCATCATCATTCTGCTGATCATGCGGGCAGGCTCTCTGCTGAATGTCGGCCATGAAAAAGTGCTGCTCCTGCAGAATGATCTGATCAAGGATGTATCCGAAATCATTTCCACCTTTACTTACAAAATCGGGATCATTCAGGCGCAGTACAGCTATACCACGGCGATCGGTCTGTTCAATTCCGTGGTGAACGGGATCATCCTGATCCTGGTCAACCAGATTTCAAAACGTGTCAGCAGCACGTCTCTGTGGTGAGGTGATACTTATGCGGGACAGACGTGCCGGACGCATCCGGCAGACACGGACGGATACTCTTTTTGATATCGGCAATCATATCCTGATCGCTCTGATTCTGTTTGTGTGCGTGTATCCGCTGTATTATACGGTGATCGCCTCCTTCAGCGACCCGGTGGAAGTATATACGGGAAAGGTCGCGTTCTTCATCAGAGGTTTTACGCTGGACAGCTACAAGAACGTGCTGCGCTTCGGAAGCCTGTGGAAGGGGTACCGCAATACGATCTTTTATGCGTCTGTGGGTACGGTATACAACCTGTTCCTTCTGCTGCCGGCTTCTTACGCGTTGAGCCGGAAGGAACTGAAGGGCCGCGGGTACTTCATGGCGTACTTCGTGTTCACCATGTATTTCGGCGGCGGCATGATCCCGACCTATCTGAATATCCGGGATCTGGGACTGCTTGACAGCTGGTGGGTGCTGATCGT
>CADBNX010000426.1 GCA_902796115.1 uncultured Eubacteriales bacterium | reverse complement strand
GGTTTTGTGACAGGGGAGTGAAAAGGATTATGCGGGAAATCGCCTGCATTTGCGTTGATAATTGACGAAATAATTGATATAATCATATCGGAACAGGGGATTGACTCCGTTTCGGATTCCGAACTTGCCAACATTTGGAACTGGGAGGTCAAAGAAGGGATGAACGGTAATTTTTTCCTGGGAAACGGACAGTTTGAAATGCGCGAAATGCGTTTTGATGAACCCAAGGACAATCAGGTACTGATCCGCAATATGGCGGCGGGAATCTGCGGTACGGACGTGCATATCATGCACGGGGAAAAGGGCTCCGCCGATGTGACGCCCCCGGTCGTACTGGGACACGAGTACGCGGGCGAAGTGATCGCCGTGGGGAAAAACGTGACCACCTGCCGTGTCGGGGATCATGTGACCGTAGATCCGAATATCTACTGCGGCAAATGCGGATACTGCCGGATCGGCAAAAAGCAGCTCTGCGAGCATCTGGTGGCGATCGGTGTGAATTACAACGGCGGTTTCGCCCAGTACAGCATGGTGCCGGACAGCCAGGTTTTCCGTCTTTCCGACGATCTGCCGTGGGAAGTGGGCGCCATGACGGAGCCGCTTGCCTGCTGCCTGCGCGGCATCAGGCGCGCGCGCATCACGCCCGGTGATCTTGCGGTCATCGTGGGCGGAGGCACGATCGGTCTGATGATGATGCAGCTGGCGCTGCTTTCGGGCGCATCGCGCGTGATCATTTCCGAACCTTCCGAAACCAGAAGAAAACTGGCGATGCAGCTGGGCGCTTTCGCGGCGCTGAATCCGGCCGACGGTCCGCTTGACGGGCAGATCGCGGGGATCACCAACCGCCGCGGCGCGGATGTGGTGATCGAGTGCGCGGGCAACGTCAGGGCGACGCAGTCCGCGTTCGAGGCGGCGGATCACGGAGCGAACATCGTGCTGTTCAGCGTGCCGCAGACGGACGCCGTGTACCCGCTGAAGCTGTTTGACGTCTATTCGAAGGAATGGAATATCTCCGGCTCCTTTATCAATCCGGACACCCATCTGGAAGCGGCTGACCTGCTCAGCGCGGGCAGGATTCAGATCCTTCCGCTCATTACACACCGCTATCCGCTGGCGCAGCTCAGGGATGCGATCGAAAAACAGACCATGCCCGATTCGGTCAAGGTCATGGTACTGCCGCAGGAATGATGAGGGAGTAAAATGAAGCATTATATTCACGCGGTGCACGCGGCGGGCATGGACAGCCCGGTGGAAAAACAATATGACGTCGTGGTGGTCGGCGGCGGGATGAGCGGACTCTGCGCGGCGATCGCGTCCGCGCGGGAAGGCGCGAAGACGGCTTTGATTCAGGACCGGAGCGTCTGGGGCGGCAACGCGAGCAGCGAGACCAGGATGCACATCTCCGGCGCGTCGTGCCACTGGGGCAAAAAGAACGCGGCGGAAACCGGGATCCTGATGGAACTGCAGCTTGAAAACAAACGGATCAACGACAGTTTCAACTATTCTGTCTGGGACGGCGTGCTGTGGCATGCCGTGAAAAGCACGCAGGGTCTTGACAGTTACATGAACACGGTGATGGACTGCGTGGAATCGGACGGAAAAAAGGTGCAGGCGATCGAATGCTGGCAGACCACCACGGAAACGCGCTTCCGCTTCCGCGGCAAGGTATTCATCGACGCGACCGGAAACGGAACGCTGGGATATTTTGCCGGGGCGGAGTACTTCGTGGGCCGGGAATCCCGGGAGACCTACGGAGAGAAGGACGCGCCGGAAACCGCGGACGGCGAGACGATGGGCAACACCATCTATTTCGTGGCGGAGGACGTGGGCCATCCGGTGAAATTCACGCCGCCGGCCTGGGCGAACAGCTATCCGGATGAGGAAATGTTCCGTCATCGCTATCACGGCAATACCGTGGTGTATCACGACGCCGACGACGTGGTGGTGCTCAGGCCCGGGGAGGATTACCGGGACCACGCGGACCAGCTGGTGGAAAAATACGACGTGAAATCCGGCTATTGGTGGATCGAGCTCGGCGGGGACTGGGACGACATCATCAAGCAGAGCGAGGATATCCGCTGGGAACTGTATAAAACCGTGTGGGGCGTATGGGATCATATCAAAAACCACGGCGATCACGGCGCGGAGAACTATGAGCTTACCTGGGTCGGCGCGGTGGCCGGCTGGCGCGAAAGCCGGAGACTGGCCGGCAGGGAAACGCTGACGGAGAACGATATTCTGCAGAACCGGGTGTTTGGCGATGCCGTCGCGTACGGCGGATGGCCGATGGACGAGCATACGGCGGCGGGGTTCTGGGCCAAGGGGCAGATCCCGTCCAAGGTACGCAGCTTTCCGGGCCTGTATACGATTCCCTACGGCAGCTACTGTTCCGGCAATATCGAAAACCTGATGATGGCGGGACGCGATATCGGCGCTTCGAAGCTTGCCATGGGTTCCACACGCGTGATGGGGACCTGCGCGGTGGGCGGACAGGCAGCGGGAACGGCGGCCGCGCTGGCGGCAAAGTATGACCTGACGCCCTGGCAGCTCGGCGCGGAACATATGCGGGAGCTGCAGCAGATCCTGCTGAAGAATGACTGCTATATTCCCGGATACCGCAATGAGGATCCGGCGGACCTGGCGCGCTGCGCCGCGGTGTCCGCTTCCGGCGCAAAAACGGGCTGCGAAGCCGTGAACGTGATCGACGGCATTGCCCGTGAAACGGAAGACGGCAGCCACGTGTGGGAATCGGAGGATCTCGCGTCGGGCGAGGCCTGGATCCGTCTGAAACTGAAGGAGCGGGCCAATGTGAAGTGCGTGCAGGTGACGTTTGACCCGGACCTGTCGGAGGAGATCTGCATCTCCGTGTCCAAAGCGTTCATGGAAAAGGAAAAGAAAGGCGTACCGCAGAAACTGGTCAGGGATTACACGGTGGAGCTTTATGACCGGGGGAAGGCCGTCGGGACCAGACAGGTGAAGGATAACTGCCAGCGTCTGAACCGGATCGCTTTTGCGGGTACGCAGTGCGACGAGGTATGCATCCGGGTCGGGAGCACGAACGGATACGGCGCGGCCAGGATTTTTGAAATCAGGGTATACGGCGAATGAGAATACGGGGGATAGAAGTATGAAGAAAGTGCAGCTGTACGCGTTTGCGGATGAAGCGAGCCCGATGATCGACGGACAGATCGCGGCGATGCGCAGGAACGGCCTTGACGGTCTGGAAATACGGGGTGTGGACGGAACGAACATCTCCGCGATTTCCGCGGATAAAGCCAAGGAAGTGCGGAAAAAGATGGACGATGCCGGGCTGAAGGTATGGTCCATCGGATCCCCGATCGGGAAAATCGACATTCACTCGGATCAGTTTGCGGCACATCTGGAAAGCTTCCGGCACACCCTGGCGCTTGCGGAAATCCTGGGCGCGCGGAATATCAGGCTGTTTTCCTGGTACATCCCGAAGGATGAGGACCCGGAAAAATACCGCGCGGAAGTGATCGATAAAATGGCGCAGCTCGCGCAGATCGCGCGCGGAAGCAGCGTGCGGCTGTGCCACGAAAACGAAAAGGGTATTTACGGGAGCAGCGCGGAGCGCTGCCGGGTGCTGTATGAAGCGCTGCCCGAAATCAAAGGGATCTTTGATCCGGCCAATTTTATCCAGTGCGGCCAGGACACCTGGGAAGCCTGGCAGATGCTGAAGGATCATATCTGCTATATGCACATCAAGGACGCGCTGCCGGACGGAAGCGTGGTGCCCGCCGGCAAGGGCGAGGGCAATGTCGGAAAAATCGTGCGGGAATACCTGAATATGGGCGGGGAGGCAATGACCGTTGAACCGCACCTGAAGGTGTTTGACGGATTGAAGGACCTGGAGCAGAAGGGCGATGCGAGCGTCGTGGGCACGAAGTATCAGTATCCTGATTCGGATACGGCGTTCGACGCCGCGTGCAGCGCGCTGAAAGCGCTTCTTGCGTAAGAAATCGCGCCGGATGGGCACGCCCCGTCCGGATCACAAACAAACCTGGAGGCAAAAAATGGACGGTATCCGTACGGCGGTTATCGGAATCGGCAATATGGGATCGGCCCACGCGGCCTGTCTGTATGAAGGGAAAATCCCGGGGCTGAAGCTGGCCGCGGTCTGCGACATTGATGAAGAAAAAAGAAAAATGTGCCGTGAACGTTTTCCGGACACGGCGGTGTATGTCTGTGTGGAGGACATGCTGAAGGATCGCTCGCTTCAGGCCGCGATCGTGGCGGTGCCGCATCCCTCCCACGCGAAGGTGGGAATCAGATGCCTGGAAACGGGACTGCATACCCTGGTGGAGAAACCGCTTGACGTTTCGGTTTCGGCTGCCCGGCGCCTTTGCGCCGCCGCGGAGAAGAGCGGCAGGAAATTCGCCGTCATGCTCAACCAGCGGGAGGATCCGGTGTTTCAGAAGGCCAGGGAAATCGTCCGCAGCGGAAAACTGGGCGAGCTGCGGCGCAGCGTCTGGATCATTACCAACTGGTTCCGCACCCAGCATTATTATGATTCCGGTTCCTGGCGCGCCACCTGGGGCGGCGAGGGCGGCGGAGTGCTGCTGAATCAGGCACCGCATAACCTGGATTTGTGGCAGTGGATCTGCGGGATGCCGAAAAGCGTGACCGCGTACTGCGACGTGGCCAAACATCACCGCATCGAAGTGGAAGACGAGGCGGGCATTTTCGTGCGCTACGAAAACGGCGCGACCGGCGTGCTGCTGACCTCGACCGGGGAAGCGCCCGGCACCAACCGCCTGGAAATCTGCGGAGACCACGGAAAAATCGTGCTTGAGAACGGAAAGCTCGCAAGCTGGCTGACGGAGGAATCCATCCGGAACATCAGCGAAACGTCGGACGTCAATTTCCTGCGTCCCGAGTTTACCTACGAAGAATACGAACCCGGCACGCCCGGGAAAATGCACGCCGGGATCCTGGAAAACTT
This sequence comes from uncultured Eubacteriales bacterium, assembly GCA_902796115.1. GTDB lineage: Bacteria > Bacillota > Clostridia > Christensenellales > Aristaeellaceae > RUG756. The sequence goes on along the minus strand of CADBNX010000426.1, from coordinate 6,684 downwards.
CGCGAACGCCATCCTGTACGGGGAAGAACTGATTTCCCCCGGGCAGGACGGACTGAACGAACTGACGATCTCCAACGCCGCGTACCTGTCCTCCTGGCAGGGCGGGATCCCCGTTTCGCTGCCCATTGATACGGATCTTTTCGACCGGATGCTTGCGGAGCGTATCCGGAATGCGGCGGATGCCCATACAAAGCACGCGGAAAACCAGCTGCCGGAGGGACGCTATTCGGAGCGCTGGCGGGTGAACTGGCAATGAACGGCCGCCGTGAACGGGGAAGGACCGGCCGCTGATACCGATGATCCGACGGTCGGAAGGAATAAAGGATGACGGCGATACTTGACAAACGCATATTCAACCGTCAGCTCATTCGCCTGACACTGCCCATTGCGCTGCAGAGCCTGATGCTGGCATCGGTCGCCGCGGGCGACGCGCTGATGCTCGGCATGATCGCGCAGGAAGAAATGACGGCTGTCTCCCTGGCCACGCAGATCCAGTTCGTGCAGAACATGTTTTTGGGCGCTTTCACGAACGCCGGGGCAATTCTCGGCGCGCAGTATTTCGGAAAAGGCGACCGCGGGACGGTCGGAGAACTGTTCAACCTGATGCTGCGTTTCTGCGGCATGGTTTCGCTGCTGTTTTTTGCTGCCTGTGAACTGATCCCGGAGCACCTGATGACGGCTTTCACCGGGGACGGGCAGCTGATCGCGATCGGCAGCCGCTATCTGCGCATCGCGGGATGGTCCTACCTGCTGACCGGTATTTCGCAAAGCTGCCTGACTGCGATGAAAGTGACGGACCATGTGCGGCAGAGCGCGTGGATATCCTGCAGCGCCGTGATCATGAATATCGCGCTGAACGCGGTGTTTATCTTCGGCCTGTTCGGTTTTGAACGGATGGAATCAAGGGGAGCTGCGCTTGCAACCACACTGGCACGCATATGGGAGCTTGCGCTGTGTCTGATCGTATCTTCCGGGAAAACCTATGTACGGCCCGCGTGGAGGCGCTTTTTCAAAAGGAACCGGCTTCTTTCCGCCGATTTCCGCAGGCAGTACCTGCCGCTGCTGGGAGCATGGCTGCTCTGGGGCGTCGGGTTTACCGCGTATACGGCCATCATCGGGCACATGAGCGCGGACGCGGCGGCTTCCAATTCGATCGCTTCCGTGATCCGTGATCTGACCTGCTGCGCCTGCAACGGCATCGGCAGCGCGGCGGGCATCATGGTGGGGAACGAACTGGGTGCCGGGAAACTGGAAACGGGAAAAGCCTACGGCATCCGTCTGAAGAATATTTCCTGGGTGATCGGCTTTGCGTCCACGGCGCTGGTGCTTGCGCTGACGCCCCTCACGGTTCGGATGGTGAAGCTGACGGATGAGGCGCGTCAGTACCTGACCGGGATGATGTGGATCATGGCGTTTTATATGATCGGCCGCTGTGTGAACACGGTGACCATCAACGGAGTTCTGGACGGGGGCGGAGATACGATGTTTGACATGTACAGCCTTGCGGTCTGCATGTGGGGCATCGCCGTTCCGCTGGCCATGCTCGGCGCCTTCGTGTTCCGCTGGCATCCGCTTGCGGTGTACGCGTGCACGTGCCTGGATGAAGTCGGAAAGATCCCCTGGGTGATGCATCATTTCCGGAAATACCGCTGGGTGAGGAACCTGACCCGCTGAAGGAGCCTCAAAGCGGTTTCACGGTAAAGAGCTTCGTCTCATGCCGGCGAAACCGTATTTTTGTGCCTTCGGGGCCGACCCGGATCTCTTCTCCCGTCTCGTAATCCGTCAGCAGAGATTCCTCCGGGCGGTACAGCGTGCGGACAGCGTCTTCATAGCTGTATACGCATTCGAAACCGCGGTTTGTGTAAACCGGCATCCGCGCGTCGGCGTAACGGAAAATCTTTGCGTAACGGTATACCAGGTCCAGGATCTCCTCCGGAAACGGAGCGACGGCACAATACGCGTCAAATCCCCCGTCTTTGCGGAATCGGATACCGGCGGCCGGACGGCCGTTTTCCCGGAACACCGCGAATACGACGTCCAGGTTGGAGGCGGAAAAAACGGGGAATATCTGCTGCGGCGGATCGGGATTGCGCCAGATATCCCCGGGTACGGTGGCATTGTTCATCGAAAAGGCCAGGCCGCGCAGAGAACCGGTTCCGACGGCCGTGTTATCCTGTATTTTCTCACGTTCAAAACAGATCCCGGTCAGTTTTTCCATGGCGTCTGTCGAAAAACCGGACGGCGTGATGTACCCGGGCGCGTGGATCCACAGCATGTTCTTTCCCCGGGCACGGAGCGCGGCGATTTTTTCGCATATCTTTCCGGAGGGGGCAAAAAGGGCGGGAAAGACATACAGAGAATACCGGTTTTCATCAAAAGCGGGCATAAACAGGGCAAAGGTATCGCTCTGATCCCAGGGCGCGGCCATGTTGTTGAACACGCCGCACTGAACGTCTCCGCGGTTCGGATAGTAGGAGCGGGTACGGATGTAATAATTCGACTCCCGGTCCAGCATGGCGATTACCCGGCTGACGCGCGAGCAGTCACGGGTGATCAGCTGTTCGTGAAGACGCTGCAGGGAAGCGATCTCGCGCATGATTTCCGGATTGTCATAGTAGCCGCCGAACATGTCAAAAAACCAGCAGCCCTGCCCTTTTGCCATGGAAATGCCGATTTCCCTGCGCAGATAGGCAATGACGCCGCGTATTTCGGTGAACGGCTCGTCGCGCCCGGCACCGTGCTGCTTTGCCGCCTGCGCGTCTTTTCCGTTATCATGATTCGAATTGGTTAGGTTTGTTGAGGTGTCCACCTCATGGATATAGAGCTTTCCGCCGAAGGTGATGCTGTCGACAGGCGTGCGGATGGAACTGGACGCATCCAGCCTGCGAAGCGTATAGGAAGCCGGTGCGATGATCACGTCGATATCCGGACAGGCAAGCAGATACTCCAGATTGTTGTAGGCCGTGCGTACGGAGGCTTCCAGATGCTGGCCGTAGATATGGCTGTTGAAGAGCCCGACCAGTTTTTCCCCGCGGGTGTGCGCTTTGGCTTCATGCGCAAAGAAATACTGCGCCTGAAGCACGATGTCTCCGTAGAAATGCCAGTAATCCAGCGCGGCTTTGTCGTATACGGGATGGCGGAACAGGCCGTCTGACGCATGATGAAGGACGGATACGGGGGGAATGGACGCGTTTTCATCCCGCATCCAGGCACGGTATGCCTGCTGCTGGATCCCGGAAGGCTTTTCGATGACCGTATCCCAGTGATAGGAATACCATTCCGTGGTGCCGCCGCAGTACAGCAGGATCATGTACACACGCTCCGGATACCATTCCTCCACTTTATCGATCAGTGCGCGCATGTAATCCGCCGCGTCATTCTGCCATTCCTTCGAGGCAATGTTGTTGTGCATCTGTTCCCAGTGGTCCGCAAACCCGGGATGACTGTCCACATACCATTGCGGGGGATCCAGATGCACGCAGAGGGAGACATAATCCTCCGGCGCGATGGAGGAGAAAACCAGATCGCACTGCGCTTTCAGATGATCCCAGTTATACTTTCCGATCCCGGTCCATACGGGTCCGAACTGGGAATAGGGCACGGTGCGCTGCTGCAGGGCAGTCATGATGCCGCTCGGAAAAATCTGAAAAAAATGAACGCCGCTTTCGGAAAACGCACGGTGGTAAACCGCGTTGGGACGGAAGGACCGCATGGCGGAAAACGGGTATGCCTTCCCGTTGATTTGTACGCAGATATTCCCGTTCCGGTTGATCAGTTCAGCTTTCATGATTGTTTCATCTCCCGAAAAGAGGGGGTACGGAAGCGCTGCTTCCGTACCCCCTGACAAGACGGATCTTATTTTCCGTTCAGACGGTCGTAGGCCTGCTGCACTACCTCAATATAGTGTGTGAGGCCGATGTTCTCCAGTTCGGCGAGGTAGGCGTCCCAATCCTTCTCAACGTCGATGTCGCCCATCGCGAAGCGGGTGATGCTTTCGGTGACATAGGAGCGGATGGAGGATTCGATGTCGTTGATGTCGTCCAGCTCTTCCTCTGTATAGATCACCTTCATCGGCATCTCGGCGGGATGCAGGTTATAGCGTGCCGGGAAGGTGTTGTAGCAGAGCTCTCCGAGCTTGTATTCCTGATAGACGGACGCGTACGGGGTGGCCTTGTTGCCGCCGAGCAGTACCGGGGGCAGCATATTGAAGATGTTCGCGTGCCAGATGATGTTGTTTTCGGAAGTCCACGGGGCGGGATTGTCAGCGGAGGAATACTGCTCATAGATGGCCGTGTATTCGTCGCCGATGCCCGCGTAGCGGCTGCTGCCTTCCTCCACGTAATTCCAGTTGACCCCTTCCTGCCCGTAGCGGACGGTGAGGGAGTTTGTGGTTTCCGCCATGGCGTCGATGAAACGGAAGGCCAGCTCCGGGTTTTCGCAGTCCGCGGTGATGAAGGTGTTGTAGGTGCCCAGCTGCAGCCCGTACGGTGCCCAGCGCGTGCCGTCGGGGCCTGTCAGCGCGGGGATTCCGATATAGTCGAGCGTGCGCTTGACATCCGTGCCGAAGATGGGGGAAGGATGGCCCACCATCACGCCGACGATGGTATCCTGATCATCCGGCGCCTGCATGATGGAACGCATTTCAGGATCGGTCTGGGAATAGCTGACGGTGGAGAGCAGGCCTTCGGAAACCAGCTTGTGAATGTAGCGCAGACCCTCCCGGTACGCTTCCGTCACAAAGGGCGCGCTGACGACGCCGTCTTCCACATTCATCTGCCAGCCGAAATTGGTTTGGAACGCGTCGTACTGGAACGCGTTCATCAGGAAGAGATTGACGTCTCCCATCCAGCCGGTATGTCCGAGCAGCGGGATCTCATCGTTCGGATCGCCGTTGCCGTTTGCGTCCTTATCCCGGAACGCGACCAGGACTTCGTACAGTTCGTCCGTGGTTTCCGGCACTTTCAGCCCCAGGTTATCCAGCCAGACCGTGTTGATGGACATGTACAGCGCGCTCGCGTCCGCGGGGTCGATATAGTAGGCAGGATACGCGTAGATATTGCCGTCGGGGGACTGCGCGTACTTGATCACATCCTCCTTCTGCTTCGGAGTGGCCCACTGATCCATGGACTGCTTCCAATAGAAGGTTTCGTTCTCAATGTAATCATTGAGCGGAATGAAGTATCCGTCCCTTCCGTAGGCGAAGCGTTCCGCGTCGGAGAGACCGAGCACGATGATATCCGGCAGCTTTTCTTCGCCGGCCACCATCAGGGACAGCTTCTGCTTGGCTTCGGTCCCATCCATCGGGAAGAAGAAGAACTCGATATTGACACCTGTTTTCTCCTCGATGTATTTGGTGAGATAATTGTCGGTGTAGTCCGTGGTGAGGGAATTGGGGGACAGACCGATCGTAAGCGTGACGTCCTCCGACGTGAGCGGGAGAACTCCTTTTTCACTCAGTTCCAGCGCGAACGCGCACGGGATCATCATTGCGAGCACAAGAGCGAATACCAGTATTCTTTTCATGCTGATGTTTCCTTTCTTTGTCATGTGATTTGACGGGCCGCGGAATAACAGGACGGCATCACGCCTGCATCGGAATCACTCTCCCTTCAAAAAAGCACGGTTCACCTGACGCCGAGATCCGCCAGGATGGCATTGTGGATATCGGCACGCATCTGCATGACCGATTCGTAATTGTGACTTTTAAAGCCGCACTTCATGGCGGAAAAACGGGTCGCGTTGGTCAGGATCACCACGGAAAGATCTTTTTCACGGTTCATGAAAATGGATTGCCCCGTGTGGCCGCAATGCCCGAAACTGCCTGCGGGGAAGAGGTTTCCGGTCTGGGGATACCGCCCGTCAACGACCAGATACCCAAGGCCGCGCCCCTCGGAAAAGGAAGGCGTATAGTCTTTTTCCGCCAGCGTGAAAAACGCGGCGGGATAAAGCTTTTCATCCCGGGAACGCACAGCCTTCAGGTATCGTGTGATATCATGGAGCGTAAAAAAGGAACCGCCGGAGCCGCATACCCTGCCCAGCGCCCTGATATTGTCATCGTCAAAGCAGCTTCCTTCATGCGAGGCCCTTGTGTAGCAGATCGCCGCGTTTTCTTCCGTAAGGCTGATCCGGAAACAGCTCCTTGTCATTCCGAGCGGTTTGAAAAGCCGCTCCTGAAAAAGCGTTTCGAGCGTTTCCCCGTAAAGCTTTTCAAGAATGAATCCCAGCAGGATCATGCCGTTGCAGGAATAGATATAATCGGTACCTGGCGCGAAGCGCAGCGGCGCGGACAGGATGTGGGCGGCTGTCGCCTCAAGCCCCTGCGCGCAGATTTCCCGGGGCAGCGGGATGCGCACGATTCCCGATGTGTGCGTCAGCAGCTGGCGCACCGTGACCGGCTTTTTCTCTTCGGGAGCGTCCGGAAAAAATTCCGCCAGCGTACTGCCGAGCGTCAGCCGGCCTTCTCCCGCGGCCTGCAGGATCAGCGGCGTCGTGTGGAGGATCTTTCCGCAGCTTGCGATATCAAACAGCGTGTCTTCGTTCGCATTGTCGGAAGCGATGATTCCTTCGTCTCCGTGCGAAAACACGCGGATGATCCAAGTGTCAAGATCGCGGTTCAGGCACTTTTTTTCCATCAGCGCTTTCGTATTGGCAAGATTCAAGGCTTTCAGCTCCTTTCCGTTCGAT
>CADBNX010000425.1 GCA_902796115.1 uncultured Eubacteriales bacterium | reverse complement strand
CGCTGCTCCGGTCAGTCAGGATCGTTCCGCGTAAGCGGAACGTACGCGAACTATTATAGAAGGAAAACCCGGACTGTCAAGAAAGGAGGCGCTGCGGCCGCGCGGCTTTTCTCTCCTGCTCTCCCGTGCGCGATGCCCGAAAAGCCTTCAAAAAAGCGTAAGAATCAATAATAAATTCGTAAGTTTGGTATATATTCTTCATTTGTTATATGTGCTATGATATAATAAACAAACAGAAAGGAGCTCTTTGTATGAAGAAGTTTGTTTCCATCATCCTCATGCTCTGCCTGCTGCTTTCCTGCAGCGCACTGGCGGAAATCACTGCCCCCGGCGAATTCCCGGTGGCGACCGAAGGCGAAACGCTCCAGGTGTGGGCTTCCTCCTTCAGCAACATGACGGACTTCCCGAACCTGCCCCATACCAAATGGTTTGAGGAGAAGACCGGCGTGCATATCGATTGGATCGAAGTGCCCAATGCCGATATGACCGCTATCTTCAACACCTCCATCGCGGGCGACGACAAGCCGGACATCTATATGTCCTACCGCGGCGACCTGCTCACCTTCGCGGAAGACGAAGTCATCATCCCGCTGGATGAACTGATCGACACCTACAGCGTCTACCTGAAGGGCTTCCTGGATGCGAACCCCGACATCCGCGCCGAAATCACCGCGCCGGACGGCCACATCTGGGCGATTCCGAAGGTGGAATCCAATGTGTATCAATCCACGGCCAACAAGATGTGGGTCTATACCGAATGGCTGGACGCCTATAAGGCGGCGACCGGCAACGGGGATCCGCAGACCATCGACGAATTCGAAGAAATGCTGCTCTACTTCAAGGCCAACGATATGAACGGCAACGGCGATCCGGACGATGAAATCGTCATCACCGGCAATGCCAACTACGGCGCTGCGGGCGGTGACCCGCTGGCCTACATCATGAACGCGTTCCTCTACCTGCCCTATGACGTGGGCGGCCCGAACTACTTCTATGTGGAAGACGGCAAGGTGAAGAGCGATGTCATGAGCGACGATATGCGCGAAGGCCTGAAATACGCGAACAAGCTGTACAACGAAGGTCTGATCATCAGCGAAGCGTTTACGCAGAGCCTGGTCGACATGCGCGCCGTCACGACGACCACCAAGGACCATGTGGTTGTTGCCTGCATCCCCGCGCCGTATCATTTCCGCATGCTGACCGCACAGAGCATTGAGAATGCGGTCGGATTCAGTGATTATACCGCGCTGACCCCGCTGGACAACTACAAGACCGGCGAAAAGGTAGTTCCCGCCCGTCCGATCGACGGAATCGGCAACCGCTGCATCGTCACCAAGGCCTGCGAAGAGCGCGGCCGTGCGGAACTGGCCATTCGCTGGCTGGATACCTTCTTCACGGAAGAAGTCATTGAGGACATGGTGTTCCGCGGCATCCGTGATAACGGCGACTGGGAATTTGTGGACGGCGTCACCTCCCTGGGCGGCGACAACCGCGCGGTGGTCAATCACCTGAGCGCAGACGAGCAGAACCGCACCTGGAACCGCGACTGGATCGGCTCCACTTGGCTGACCCTCGAAACCCGCTACATGACGGCTGCGGACGGCGATGCGCTGCATGAAGAGGAAGCCGGAAAGCTGTACCGTCAGTATGCGCGTCAGGCAGGCTGGCCGCGCATGATCTGGAGCACCGATGTGGACCTGAACGCGGATAAGAGCACGCTGCAGTCCCTGATCGTGGGCGATATCACCACCGCGATGAGCGAGTTCACGATGGGCATCCGCGACATCAATGACGATGCCGCATGGGAAGCCTACAAAGCGCAGCTGGAAGCGGACGGTTACGAAAAATTCATCGACATCTGCAACCAGTACTACGGATTCGAATAATCGACCCTGCCGTTAACGTTTCGGCAGCCTTTCTCGGGCGGATGGGCGGTATGCCCGCCCGTCCGCCCGGATATTTTTCTGGAAGGGATCTGATACGGATATGACATCAGTCAAGCGTGTGAAAAAGCCATTCAACTGGCGGAAGCATTTCAAGCAGCACGGTGCGCATTACCTGATGCTGATCCTGCCGATGGCGATTCTGCTGATTTTCAAGTATTACCCGATGTACGGCATTCAGATCGCTTTCAAGAATTACCGGATCACCAAGAGTATCGAAGACGCCAGCTGGGCGGGCTTCAAATACTTTGAAAAGTTCTTTTCTTACAGCCGGTTCTGGAACATCATCTTCAATACTCTCTTCATCAACCTGTATTCCCTGGCAACCTTCCCGCTTTCGCTGGTTCTGGCGCTGCTGCTGACGCACCTGCCGTTCCGCCGCTTTGTGAAAGCCGTGCAGAATGCCAGCTATATTCCGCACTTCATTTCTACCGTCGTGCTCTGTGCCATGGTGATCCAGTTCACCAATTCCCGCAACGGCCTCATCAACGAATTCCTGGGGCTGTTCGGCGTGCCGTCGGTCAACTACATGGCCAAGAAGGAGTATTTCTACTCCCTGTATGTATGGTCCGGCGTATGGCAGCAGCTGGGGTACAGCTCTATCATTTATATCGCGGCGCTGTCCGGCGTTTCCCCGGAACTGCATGAAGCGGCCATCGTGGACGGCGCCAGCATCGTCAAACGCATCTGGCATATCGATATCCCCAGCATCCTGCCTACCTTCATGATCCTGCTGATCATGCGCTGCGGCACGCTGCTTTCCGTGGGATTCGAAAAAGTCATCCTGCTGCAGAACTCCCTGAATAAGGATGTTTCCGAGGTCATCGCCTCGTTCTCATACAATGTGTCCCTGAATTCCGGCACCCCACAGTTTTCCTATTCCGCGGCTATCGGCCTGTTCACGTCTTTGGTGAATGTCATTATGCTGGTATCTGTGAATATGCTTTCCAAGAAGCTTACTCAGAACTCGATCTGGTGAGGTGATGGTGATGGAAACCGCGAAGAAAACGCAGATTCCCTCGATAATCAAGCATAAGAAAAACCGCATTTCCTATTCGATGGGCGATAAGGCGTTCATCCTGGTCGACGTGATCATCCTGTTCATTTTCTTTGTGATCATCGTCTATCCGCTCCTGTACGTGGTGGCGTCATCATTCAGCGCCGGTAAGGTGCTGTCCGGGCTGTCGCTGATTCCGGAACACGTTTCGCTGGACGGATATACGTCGGTGTTTGAATACCCCTACACCTGGGGCAGCATCTGGAATTCCGTGGTCTATACCGTACTGGGTACGGGGATCGCCATGATCGTGACCGTCCTGTGCGCGTACGCGCTGGCACAGAATTTCGGTTTCGGCAAATTCTGCATGACGCTGTGCCTGATCACCATGTATTTCGGCGGCGGTCTGATCCCCACCTATATCTGCATGAAAAACCTGGGCCTGCTCAACACCATGTGGGCTATTCTGCTGCCCAGCGCGCTGAGCATTTACAACATGATCGTGATGCGCACGTATTTCAAAACGCAGATCCCGCAGGAACTGCACGAATCGGCGGAGATCGACGGGTGCGGCGAATGGCGATATATGTTCCAGATCGTACTGCCCCTTTCCGGCGCGGTGCTCGCGGTCATTACGCTCTATTACGCGGTGGCAAGGTGGAACGCGTATTTCGATTCGATGATCTACCTGCAGAAAAAGGAACTGCTTCCGCTGCAGAACATCATGCGCGAGCTTTTGATTGTGGGCAATACGGAAAACATGACCAGCGATATGAAATCAGAAGCCATCGCGCAGCAGCGCGCGGAACTGCTCAAGTACTCGCTGATCGTGATCAGTTCCCTGCCGATGATGGTGCTCTACCCCTTTGTGCAGAAGTATTTCGTGAAGGGCGTCATGCTGGGCTCCGTCAAAGGATAAAAAGTGTTCGCTTTGGGAGCAGAAAACAGGCAACCGTCAATAGGCAACGGGAAGTGCTGTGTTCAGCCGGCAGCTGAATTGTTCATGCCGGTGCTCACAAACCGGAAGCCTGCCCGGTACTTCCGGAACCCCGTGGCGCTCGGCTTCGCTCCGGGCTGAGTAAACACAGGAACTGTCCGCTGAGAAACAAAAAACGTGCCTGATTGAACACCTGTCAAAAAGGATCCGTCTTTCCGGGGAAAGACGGATCCTTTGCATCGGTATACGCTTTCAGGACCGCAGCGCGCGCCGCCGTGCCGCTGTTT
>CADBNX010000424.1 GCA_902796115.1 uncultured Eubacteriales bacterium | reverse complement strand
GGAATGGCTTCATTTGTATACGCAAGGGTTTTTTTATTCTTGTCAAGGATCAGCAGGAAGCTTGTTCCGGAATGAAACGTGGGGTTAACTTCTTCCCACAGCTTTTCAGCGGAAATGGAAGCGGTGGCATAGCCTTCTATCAGTTTTTCCCCGATCTGCATGATTTGATTCAGTTCCTGCCGGTCGTTGCTGTTGAAAGAATCTCTCAGATAGTAATTTGACAGTGAATACAGGAGGCCCGCGAAGATCAGGGAACATACCGCGCAAATCATCAGGACCCGGGAGAAAACACTGTTCTTTTTAAGCATGTTCGACCTCTGCTTTATAGCCGACCCCATATACGGATTTCAGCTGGATATCCGTATCAGGAGGAAGCTTTTTTCTGATGCGTTTGATGGATGTGTCAACGACCCGTGGGTCACCGTTGAAATCGAATCCCCAGATATTATCGAGGAGCTGTTCCCGGGTAAAAACCTGGCGCGGATGTTTTGCCATCAGGTGCAGGATTTCAACCTCTTTCGGAGACAGCGTCACACGCTCTCCGTTGACAAGCACCTCGTAACACTTCAGATCGATAACGGTATTGCCGATGGTCAGTTTTCCGTGTGTCGGTTCTTCGAGCAGCTGATTCATTCTGCGGAAAATCACCTGAATCCGAGAGACGATTTCCCGCGGAGAGAAGGGCTTCACGATATAATCGTCTGCTCCGAGCGCGAATCCCAGCAGTTTGTCGACTTCTTCTCCTTTGGCTGTCAGGATGATGATGGGAGTCATGCTCACTGCCCGTATATCCGCGCAAAGCTGCGTTCCGCTGCGGCCGGGCATCATAATGTCGAGAATGATCAGATCCGGCTGCATCTGCTCGAAAGCTTCCATCACGTCGTCGCCGCGAAAAACGGAGTACACGTCATATCCTTCCCTGGCAAGGTACATGCGAAGGGATTCGTGAATGCCCCGTTCGTCGTCTGCGATCATAATCAGCTTTTTCTTACTCATTGGACCCTCCGGATGAACGCTTTCCTTCACAGGAAGAGCGATGATTAATCTCAGTATACCATAAAAAAACAGCTGACGGCAAGAAAAGTCACAGAAATGCCGCAATTCTTTCCGGTCAAAGATGACGTTCCCGAATAAATAATCTCTGACAAAACGGTTTGAAACTTGCAACAAACGGGAAAATACGATATACTGTGAATAACCCGAAGTGTTCACATACATGAAGGGCGGCACCAAAGGAGGTTCTTGTATATGGAATGCAAGATCAGGAATGATATCGGAACGATTTTCATTAACGAAGATGTTATGCTGAAAGTTGTAGGCTATGCGGCGCTGGAATGCTACGGCATCGTTGCGATGTCTTCAAAACGGGCCAAGGACGGGATCGTTGAATGGCTCGGAAGAGAGAACCTCAGCAAAGGCGTCCAGATCCGCCTTGTCGAAGATCAATTGGATGTGGATCTTTACATTGTGGTAGAATACGGTGTATCCGTTGCGGAAGTCTGCAAAACAATTGTTGATGTTGTAAAATATAAACTGGAGCATATGACCGGCGTAAAGGTGCGAAAAGTGAATATCACCGTGGAAGGCATACGGGTATAATCGGCTCGAACGGAGGAAATGAACCTTGAACCAGACGAAAACGATCGATGGGCTTTTGCTCAGAGAAATGGCTATCGCGGGTGCCGCTTTGCTGGAAAAGAACAGGGAAATGGTTGATGCGCTGAACGTGTTTCCGGTTCCGGACGGCGACACCGGTACCAATATGTCCTTGACGATGGCAAGCGCGATACGTGAAATCAACCAAAAAGAATATGATACCGCCGCAGGGGCAGCGGAAGCTTTGTCAAAAGGAGCGCTGCGCGGTGCGCGCGGGAACAGCGGCGTGATCACCAGCCAGATCCTGCGCGGTTTTTCCAAAGCGTTGGGCGGAGCGGAGACGATTTCTCCTCAGCTTTTTGCGAGCGCTCTTCAGAAAGGGGCGGAAACTGCCTATAAAGCGGTGATGAAACCGAAGGAAGGAACGATTCTGACCGTTGCGAGAGTCATCGCGGAAGACGCTGTCAGGCAGGCAGAAAACGCACCGGATGACTTTGACGCGCTGTTTTCCGTGATCCTGAAAAGCGGAGAGGCGATCCTTCAGCGTACGCCCGATATGCTGCCCGTATTGAAGCAGGCGGGTGTGGTCGATGCCGGCGGACGCGGTCTGATGTTTATCCTGAGCGGTTTTTATGCCGCGATACGCGGTTCTTCTTATGAAAATGAGAATGAAGCCAATGCTCCCGATGCGGAAAACCATTCGCTCACAGCGTATGAGACTGCCTTCACATACAGTCAGGATTTCCGTTTGAAATACCTGAAAGATACTGTAACGGATGACAGTATGCAGGTTTTCAGGCGTCAGCTGAACAGGATCGGAGATAATGTCAGCGTCGTACGGGAAAACGACGAAGTGTACTGTCATCTGAACACTGACGATCCGGGAAAGGCGATTCAGTTCGGGCTGGAGATCGGTGAAATCATCGAAAGCAGTATCATCAATCTTCGGGAAGAAGATAGAAAAAAGAACCCGCCTCAGCAGACTGACGATACCGGGACCACGGAAAAGCAGCACAGGCATTACGGCTTTGTCAGCGTGTCACTGGGAGAAGGCTTTGCCAGTATTTTTCATGATTTGCAGGTTGATGTCATTGTGGACGGCGGTCAGACGATGAATCCGTCCATTGAGGATATACAGACCGCTGCCGAATCGATCCCGGCGGATATTGTTTTTGTGCTTCCGAATAACGGGAATGTGATCCTTGCGGCACAGCAGGCGGCTGAACTGAGCGAGCGCGAGATTCATGTCATTCCGACCAAGAATGTTGCGATGGGCATTGCCGCGGTCGTCGCTTTTCAGCCTGATGCTGATACGGAAACCAACCTGGCTTTGATGGAAGAAGCGTCCCAGCATGTGCGGACGGGCACTGTGACTTATGCGGTGAGAAACAGCGTTTATGAAGAGATGAGCATAGAACAGGGTGATATCATCGGCCTTACGAACGGGAAAATTGCCTGCAAGGACAAAGATATCGCCGGTGTCGCTCTGCATCTGATGGAAGATATCGTTACGGAAGATGACGGCCTGATCACGCTGTATTACGGACAGGATGTTTCGGAGGAGGAAGCGCAGAGCCTCGGAGAACTGATAGGCGAAAAGTATCCGGATTGTGATGTTGACGTTTACAGCGGAGGACAGCCCCTTTACTATTACATCATATCGGTGGAATAACAAGTGCGTCTGTTTTTCGGACAGCGGCAAAGCCGCCGTCCTTTTTTGTGAGGAGGGACGATTTGGAACTCAGTGAATTGCCCGGAATCGGGGCAAAACGTCTGTCCGCTCTTCAAAAGGCGGGGATTCTTTCAACGCGGGATCTGCTGAATTATCTGCCCTATGCATATAAGGACACTACGGAAAGTGCCGCGTTCTGCGAGCTCGAACCGTCACAGGACGCATGTGTGGAAGGCGTCATAACCCATGTGGGCAAAGTATCGTCTTTTTCAGGAAAGACTCAGGTTCGCGCGACGCTGAAGGAACTGTCCGGCGACAGGAAGCTGGAACTTGTCTATATCAATCAGCCGTGGATCGCAAAACAGCTGACGATCGGCGAACGTCTGCTTCTGTACGGTCGAATATCCGTCAGGCAGGGGAAGCTGTGTATGTATTGCCCGGAGCATGTCAGGACGCGCGGCCTGATCCCCAAATATCGTCGGATCCCCGGAATACAATCCCAGGTGTTGCTGAACATCATTCAGGTATCCCTGAAGGAACTCGATTCCTGTTTTCCTGAGAACCTGCCGGAAAAACTGCGCATGCGCTGGCAGCTTTGCGAAAGGAATTTCGCGTTGCGTCAGATCCATTTTCCGGACAGCCGATCCAGTCTGCAAATCGCAATCAGAAGAGTGACCTTTGAGCAGACGCTTCTGTTTCAGGCGGCTGCCGCTGTTTTTCGCGGTAGCAATGGGAAAGGGATCCGGATCGATTGCCGTCCGGAGTGGCGTGAAGAATACTGGGATACACTCAGCTTCAAGGCGACTGATGCCCAGAAAAGAGTTTTGTGTGAAATATCAGCAGATCTGCGGACGGAGAAACCGATGGCCAGACTGGTACAGGGAGACGTTGGCTGCGGCAAAACAGCGGTCGCCTTCGGGGCGATCGTACTGGCCGCGAAAGCAGGATGGCAATCTGTGCTGATGGCGCCTACCGAAATCCTTGCGCAGCAGCATTACGAAACCGCAAAGACCGTTCTGACCGCGATGGGCATCGAATGCGGTTTACTGACGGGGAATATGAAAGCTTCGGAAAAAAAGGCTGCCCTGTCGAAAATAGCGTCCGGAGAGTGGAAGGCCGTGATCGGGACGCACGCACTGCTGTCTTCCGCCGTGCGGTATGCCGGCTTGGGACTGATCATCACGGATGAGCAGCATCGTTTCGGCGTCAGACAGAGAAAAGCGCTGGAAGATAAAGCGGAGCTGCAGCCGAATGTACTGGTTATGAGCGCTACGCCGATCCCGCGCACGATGTCTATGGTTTTGTACGGAGACCTGGATATATCGGTTATCGATGAAATCCCGGCAGGCAGACAACCGGTCATAACGCGGATTGTTCCCGAACAGAAAAGGGAAGATATGTACCGCTTTCTGATCCGGGAAGTGAAAAACGGAAAGCAGGCGTATATCGTCTGTCCGCTGGTTGAAGAGAATGAAAACCAGGAATGCAAAAGCGCACAGGAAGAGTATGCCGCGCTTGCAATGGGAGCATTGAAAACGATCCGCCTGGGTCTGGTGTGGGGAAGTCAGAACGATGATGAAAAACAGACGGCGATCACGAAGTTTAAAGACGGGGAGACGGATGTTCTGATTGCCACCACCGTCATAGAGGTCGGGGTGAATGTGCCGAACGCAACGATCATGATCGTTGAGAACGCCGACCGCTTCGGGTTGGCTCAGCTTCACCAGTTGAGGGGCAGAGTAGGACGGGGAAGTCTGCAGTCCTGGTGCTTCCTGATGGCGGAACCAAACGAACGGCTGAGGGAAATGATCAAAACAAACGACGGATTCAGAATTGCCCAGGCAGATCTTGAACAGCGGGGCCCGGGCGAACTGCTTGGCACCAGACAGCATGGGAGAAGTCCTCTGCCGGCTTTGGCGTTAAGCAATGATGGAAAACTGCTGGCAGAAACCGCTTCCTGCCTTAAAGAAATCATGCATTCGGAAGACCGCGGCGAATGGATTGCGATCCAAAAAGCCGTTCGTGAAGTCTATTCCGAGATTCTTCGGACCACTGCGATGAATTGAAAGCGCCCCAGAGTGCGCTTCATATACAGACGATGAATGCCGGAGAGGCAGCGTTTGACGCCTTCCTGATTCTATTGTATAATATCGAAGGAATCGATTCTTTCTGAGGCGGGAGTGTATGGAGTGGAGCAGTGAAAAACCCAAAAAGAAAAAATCGTGGATTGCATTATTGCTGATTGCGGCAATAGTGGCTTTTTTATGTTTTCTCATCTTTTCCGGAAGAAACAGCGGCAGTATCGGTGTGGTAAAGCTTCGCTGCAGCGCCGCACAGTCAGTGATGCCCTTCGGTGATTCTGTGGTTTATTATGACGGCACGACCATCTACTGCCTGAACACAAACGGGACCGAAAAATGGAATTACACGATCGGCGCGAATGCGGGGATTTCAACCGACGGAGGCAGTGTGATCGCGTGGGTTGACAACCAGCTCTTCATTATCGACAAAAACGGAAAATCCACCTACAGCGATCATTTGTCCGATGAAATCCAGTTTGCCCGTGCCGGGTCAAAGTATGTTGCGGCCGTGCTCGGAGACGGAATCGGCCCGAAACTGATCATGAAGGACCTGAACGGAAATACGGTCGATGAGGAAAACCTGGCCTATGAAGATATGGTGATCCTGGATGCGGGCTTTTTTGCGGACGGAGAATACCTGTGGATCATCGGGCTGGACGTTTACGGAACGGTTCCTTCCTCGACCATGTTTACGATGCTGGTTGGGCAGAGAAACACGGGTGAAATTTCGCTGGGAGAACCGCTGGTTTATGCGGTAAAATACGCTGCCGAAAAACTGTATGTGATTTCAACCAGGCAGATGAATGTGTATGACTACCGCGGTACGCAGAATAAGAACGCTTCCATGCTTGTATACGGCTGGCGCCTGATTGACAGTGCCGAAACAGGGGCCGGCGCGGACCTTCTGTTTTCTCCCTCACGGCAGTTTTCCCAGTCGGAGAGCATAACGGAATTGAGGCTGATTCGCGGCAGTCAGGACAAAAGGCTGACGCTGCCTTCTTCCTGTGTAGGCGGAGCTTTATACAAATCGAAGATATACGCGTTTTCTCAGGACAGTATTTATCGCATATCCTATCAGGAACAGCGTTTTACCGGCCTGAACCTTCCGATTTCAGGCGAGGTGACCGGATATCTCGGAACCACCGCAAACGGTGTTTCATTGCTTTGCTGCGGCATGGATGTATATGCAGTAACACTTCCATGACAGAAAAAACGAATTGTCTGAGCGTATATCTGCATATCCCTTTCTGCAGAAAAAAGTGCAGTTACTGTGATTTTCCGTCCTGGGCAAATCGGGAAAGCTATATGAATGCCTATACGGAGAAAGTCATCGGAGAAATCGAAAGTTTTCCGGCCGGCAGGGCAGACGCGCTGTATATCGGGGGCGGAACCCCTTCCGTTATGCCCGCGGATTTGCTGGAAAGGATGATTGATTCGATTGAACGGCATTTCAGCTTTTCCGCCGAAGCCGAAAAAAGTATTGAGATGAATCCGGGCACGGTTTGTGCGGACATGCTGGATATGCTCCGGAACCATGGTTTCAACCGGATATCGATCGGCATGCAGTCGGGGGATAATCGACTGCTCCGAATGCTGGGAAGAATTCATACCTGGGAAGATACGGTTCAAAGCGTGCGCCTTGTCCGGAAAGCCGGATTTGACAACCTGAACCTGGACCTCATGATCGGGCTTCCCGGTCAGCATCTTTCGGACGTCAGGGATTCCCTGGGGAAAGCGATCGGCCTGGGTGTAACGCATTTGTCATGTTATGGATTGATTGTGGAAGAAGGGACAAGACTGTGCACGGAGATCGCGAACGGTTCCCTGGAACTGCCGGACACGGATGAAGAGAGAGAAATGTATGAGCTTTGCCGTATCACGGCGGAGGAAAACGGGCTGAAACAGTATGAAATCAGTAATTTTGCGAAGAACGGCAGGAAATGCCGGTATAACTGGAATGTCTGGAATCGAAAAGAGTACGCGGGATTCGGCTGCGGTGCGGCAGGATTTCTCAATGAGGTAAGATATGAGAATCCCAGACTGCTTTCGGATTATTTAAACGGAAAAGGTCCTGTGACGAACCGGATCTCACCGGAAGAGGCAAGGTTTGAAAGTGTCATGCTCGGACTCAGACTGACGGAAGGAATCAGTGAAAAGGATTTTGCTGACAGACACGGGATGGGATTTGAAGAGGCATTCGGGGAAAAGATGGCCAAACCGATCCGTGAAGGATTGCTTCTTTACCGGAACGGCATCCTGAAACTGACGCGAAGGGGAATGGATATCCAGAACAGGGTACTTGTGGATTTGATGTAATCTGCATAAATGTTTCAGAATCAGACGTTAATTCTTTGGATCGATGCAAGGAGGTTTGAAAATGAAGACAGGAAAAATGAAGCTGAAAGCACTGGCACTGATGCTGCTGATAGCAATCTTGCTTCCGCCGCTTTCCCTGGCTGACGGAAGCGGTCAGTGGGCTGTTGTGAAGGGAACATCCACGCTGAATATCCGATCCGGACCGAATACAGAGGCGGCATGGCTTGGAAAAGCGTACGAAGGAGATTGGGTGGAAATCCTGACTACGGAGACCAATGGGTGGCATTACTGTCATGTGCTGTCAAACGGCATTTATGGGTATATGAGCGGAAACTACCTGTCAACGGGCGGTAAAACGCCGTCTTCTTCGCAGAATATCGGCGTCGTGAATAATCCTGTTCCCACGCAGTTTCTGAACCTGCGGGCTTTCCCGAGCTATTCCGCGCAGGTGCTGGGAATTTTCTATAACGGGGTTACCTGTCAGATCCTCTCGTACAATGACGGGTGGTATTATGTATATGTAAACGGGATCTACGGATACTTCCGCAGTGAATTCATCAGGCTTCAGGGCGGACAGCAAACCGGAAAGGCCGTGATCGCCACCGGAAACAGCGGAAAGCTGAATATGCGTTCTCAGCCGTTGGCCTCGGCAGCCCTGCTGGGGCAGTTTTCCAACGGGACCAGGGTCGACGTTTTGCTGAAGGGCAATTCTTTCTGGCTGGTGGAGATCAACGGATTGCAGGGGTTCATGGCATCTTCGTTCCTGCGTGAAGAAGGAGCGGAGCCGCTGCCGCCTGTCAAGCCCGATCCGGCACCTGTGACGAAAGGCTATGCTGTGGTTTCAAATCCCAGCGCGGCTTCCTATCTGAATCTGCGTGAAACTCCGTCGACCGCTGCCAAAGTACTCGCTCAGTACTATAACGGAGTACGGCTGGAAATGATCGAACAGGGTGAAATCTGGTGCCATGTATACGGCAAATCCAGCGGCAAAAACGGGTATGTCATGACGAAGTTCGTCACGCTTTACGGATTGCCTTCTGTGCCGACCGGGACCGTAAGCAACGGCAGCAGCTATGTAAACCTTCGCACGCAGCCGAGCAAAAAAACAGGTACTGTCATTCAAAGGGTCTGGTCAGGGCAGACGGTGACGATCCTGATTCCGGGCGGCGAATGGACGAAGATCCGGTATAACGGTTCGGAAGGATACATGATGTCAGCTTTCCTGAAATAATCACCTGCCGACAGGAAGATGAGAAAAGCCGATGACCGAGACAATTGAGGCAACAATTGAGGGAACCGTTTTCAGAAATGAGGATAACGGCTATTCTGTTCTTGAAATCAGAATCGGAAGGAAGAGCAGTACGGCCGTAGGGATCATGCCGCCTTTTGCGTCGGGCGAGATGGTTTCCCTGTCCGGCGAATGGATCAATCATCCGCAATACGGACAGCAGTTTAAGGCTGTTTCCTGCGAAGTGAGAATGCCCACGACCCTGAAAGGCATGGAACGTTTTTTGGGCTCCGGTATCATTCGCGGAATGGGAATGCATACCGCCGGTTTAGCGGTCAAGCGGTTCGGACTGGATACGCTTGAGATTCTTGACAAATACCCGGAACGCCTCACAGAGATTAAAGGCATCGGAAGAATCAAAGCACAGATGATTGCGAGGAGCTATCAGGACAGTATCGGGCTCAGAAATGCAATGGTTTTTCTGCAAAGCTATGATATTTCTCCGCAGCTCGCGCTGAAAATCAGCAGGAAGTACGGCGAGAAAACTGAACATACCATTAAAGAAAACCCTTATCGGATGGTTCGTGATATTGAGGGGATCGGTTTTCTGACGGCCGACAGAATCGCATTGTCTGTCGGCATTGCGGCTGACAGCCCTTTCCGTTATGAAGCGGCGCTTCTGTTTGTTTTGCAGGAGGCTTCTGTACAGGAGGGACATACGTATCTGCCTCTCCGGAAGCTGATTGACCAGACATGCCGGCTTCTGCAGGCGGAAGAGGACGGGGTATTGAAAGCGCTGCAAAAACTGCTTCTTTCACGAGATATCATCCGGATCACCTCTTCGGAGGAAGAGGGAGGCTGCATGCTTTGCGGGTATTATTACCTGGAAAAGGAAATCGCGGAGCGGCTGATCCGTCTGCTGAATGCGAAGGACACGGTGCTGCCGAAAAGGGCTTATCTGGATGCCGAAATCAGTTCATTTGAAAAGAGAAACCGGATTCAGCTGAGTGAGTGTCAGCGTACGGCTGTGATCAAAACCATGGAAAACGCGGTTATGATCATCACGGGAGGACCCGGTACCGGGAAGACGACCATCATCCACTGTATTCTCTCTCTGCTTGGGAAAAAAGTATTTCTGGCCGCACCGACGGGGAGAGCCGCCAAACGAATGCAGGAAGCTGCCGGTTTGCAGGCAAAAACGCTTCATCGCCTGCTGGAGTACGCCGGGGACAATGGGGAATTCCAGCGGAACGAATCAAATCCGTTGGACTGTGATTGTCTGATCATCGATGAAATGAGCATGGTGGATGTGTTCCTGATGGCCTCGGTGCTGAGAGCCGTGAAGCCCGGGACAAAACTGGTTCTTGTGGGCGATGCGGATCAGCTGCCTTCTGTGGGACCCGGCAATGTTCTCGGAGACCTGCTCAACAGCGGAATGATTCCCAACCAGTGTCTGAAGGAGATTTTCAGACAGGGCATGGACAGTCAGATCGTGTTGAACGCACACAGAATCAACGACGGAGATATGCCCGTACTGAACCGGAAAGACGGGGACTTTTTTTTGAATCGCACCGATTCACCCCGAAAAACAGCAAGCGATATCGTTGCCCTCTGCACACAGCGTCTGCCTGCTTTCCTGAAAACACACAGTCCCATATCCGATATACAGGTATTGGCACCGGCAAAGAAAGGACTGTGCGGTGTGATCAACCTGAACCAGATGCTGCAGGCCGCTTTTAATCCACCGGCTCCTCAGAAAAGAGAAATCAAATTCGGTGACACGGTTTTTCGCACAGGGGATAAAGTCATTCACACGAAGAACGATTATTCCCTGTGCTGGATCAGCGATGCGGATGGAAAAGAAGGAACCGGTGTTTTCAATGGAGATATGGGGCGGATAGAAAAAATCGATTCCGTGGAAAAAACGATTTCCGTTCGGTTTGATGACGGCAGACTGGCTGAATATGACGCGCCGCTGTTTGAAGAACTGGATCTGGCGTATTGTCTGTCCGTGCATAAGAGTCAGGGAAGCGAGTATCCCTGCGTTGTCATGCCCGCGGAAGACGGCCCTCAAATGCTGCTGACCAGGAATCTGCTGTATACGGCTGTGACAAGGGCTAAAAAACTGCTGGTGCTTTGCGGAAATGAATCCGCGATTCTGCGCATGATCCGGAATGATCATGTGAACCATCGGTATACGACATTATCACAGCGTGTGAGCGAAGCGTCATTTGTGCGGGGGGACGCACCGCTGTGAAACACATGGATCCCGGAGCGATCCGGAACATACTGAAACAGAACGTTTTAGACCTTCTTTACCCACAGGGAGTAAACTGTATCGTTTGCGGCGATCCGAGAAGAACCATTCCCGGATACGGCGTGTGCGAGTCATGCCTTTCAGAATTGTATCTGGAAAGGGTGCCTCCGGAATCCTGCGAGAAGTGTCTTTCCTTTCTCCCGCGCAGCGGACCGTGTCCATTCTGTTCCTCAGGCAGGATGAAAGGCATCGACTGCTGTTATGCCCCTTTCCGTTACATGCCCGTATCCAGAAAACTGGTCATTTCGATCAAATTCGGCGGAAGCAACGAAGCGGCAGCGCTGCTTGGCAGAGAAATGACAAAGGCGTTGATCAGAAGGGATTTTGACGCGATCGTTCCTGTTCCGCTGCATCCGCTCAGACAACGCGAAAGAGGGATCAATCAGGCGGAACTGCTTGCGAATGAAGTGTCACGGCAAACGGGAATTGCGGTAGAGAGCGGGATTCTGCGGCGAAAACGCTATACGAAGGCGCAGAGTTCTTTGAGCATCAAAAAACGCGATACGAACGTAAAGGGAGCTTTTGAAGTATCTTCGCAGGTCGATCCGAAAAGAGCGATCGAGGGAAAACGTTTTCTGCTGATCGATGACGTCAGGACCACCGGTAATACAGCCCGAGCCTGTGCCGAGGCACTCCGAACCTGCGGCGCACAGGCGGTTTGTCTGCTGACTGCCTGTATCGTCTGGTCTTTGCATAAATAAAAGGGCTGCTGCACAGCAGCAGCCCCAAGGGAAATACGCTTGCGGGCAGGGGATAAATCCGTTTTAAAAACGGAACTTTATCCTGGAAACAGACACCCCGTAAAACATTATGCGCGGGAAAGATACTCGCCGGTTCTGGTGTCGATTTTGATTACATCCCCGATGTTGATAAACAGAGGAACCTGAAGCTCGAAACCAGTTTCGCAGGTCGCAGGCTTGAAGGTGTTGGAAGCGGTATCACCTTTGAAACCGGGCTCTGTTTTTGTGATTTCGAGCTCAACGAAATTGGGCGCCTCGACAGAGAACGGCTGACCTTTGAAATAACGGATGGTCACATTCGTGTTCTCTTTGACGAAAGGAATCGCTTCTTCCACAGCGTCTTTTCCGAGAGGCATCTGTTCGAAGGTGTCAGGATCCATGAAGTAGTAAAGATCGCCGTCGTTGTACAGGTATTGCATTTCTTTGGTTTCGATGATGGCCCGGGGCATTTTATCGGTGGGATTGAAGGTGCGCTCCACAACGGCACCCGTCATGACATTCTTGATTTTCGTGCGGACAAAAGCAGCGCCTTTTCCGGGCTTTACATGCTGAAAATCAACGATGTTCCATACGCCGCCGTCCCACTCGATCGTAATGCCTTTTTTGAAATCTCCTGCCGTAATCATATGTATTCCTCCAATTTATTTATTTTGAATCAGTATGATTCAAAAGATCACAATACAATCAGTTCCTTGGGCGCGCAGACCAGGGATCTGTATGAATCCTCCGTGATGACACATGTATCTTCAATACGGACTCCGCCCAGGCCCGGAATATAGATTCCGGGTTCAACGGTGATAACAACCCCCGGAGCGAGTGTTTCGGAGCAGCTCCCGGAAAGACGGGGCTCCTCATGAATGTCAATGCCGACGGAATGTCCGAGACCGTGTCCGAAACGTCCTTCGCAGCCGTTGCCGTCGATGATCTTTCTCGCATGCGCGTCGATGTCACTGCAAATCCTGCCGGGCGCGAGCATTTCCTCGCATTCCGTCTGCGCATGCAGAACGGTTTCATAGATTCTCCGCATTTCGGACGAGGGAGTTCCGATGGCTACGGTCCGGGTCATGTCGGCGTCATACCCGGATTTGCGTGCTCCAAAGTCCAGGGTAAGCATATCGCCCCTGAGGACTTTTCTGTCTGAGGGAATGGCGTGGGGGAGTGAACCGCGCTCACCCGCGGCGGAAATCGTCTGAAAAGCCAGCCCATCCGCGCCGAGCTCCAGCATGGTATAATCCAGCTTCAGCTGGATTTGTTTTTCGGTCATACCCGGCCTGATGAACTGAAGAATCTGCTCAAACGCTTTGCATGAAACCTCGCAGGCTTCTTTGATCAGGGCGATTTCTTTTTCATCCTTGTATTTTCTTAAGGCTTCCACGGAACCGTTTGTGCTGAGAAAGCGGACACCGGGCAGAGCTTCTTTCAGGCGAATGTCCTGACGAACGGTCAGGTGATCGTCCTCATAATACAATTCCCCGATCGTTTCGGAGGCGAGCGCTTCTTTGATGATGGTATGAAGCGTCCGGTTTTTTTCCGTCATCAGCACTTCAAACCCGGGAGCCTGGATCTCTGCCTGCTCTGTATAACGGAAATCGGTGATAATGATTCTTCTTTCCGGCGTTACAAGCAGCACGCCTTCGCCGGTATAACCGGAGAGATAAAAAATGTTGGACTCCTTGGTAATCAAGGCACCTTGCGTTTTTTGCAGTTTTATGGCATCACGGAACCTGGCGATTCTGTCCATAAAAGCCTCCAATCAACAGAATACGAATTATTTTACCATATTTTTTTTTGCATTACCATACTTTTTCCTGCAAAAAAATGAGTTTGCCACGAATTTGCCCTTATTGAGTCAAAGGCTTTTGCGTGCCGACCAGAAAACGATCCGCTTTTGCTTCGAATATGTCTTTGCTGACAAATGTTTCGGATATCAGACTCCCGTTTACCCATTTCTGCAGATATGTTTCATTAACAAAACCGTCACGTCCTTCACGGACGAGGTATTCTTCATCCGTATAAGTCACATATTCCTGCTTCGTGTCTTTTGCATATTCGGCTTCCGGCGGTTTCGGAATGGTTTCCACAGTACGGGTATCAAGCGTATAATAGACGCCGTCGCCTAATGGCAGACCGTAAATGCTGACTACACACTGCAGCGTGTTGTTGCGCAGTTTTTCAACATGCGCAGTGATATAAATCGTTCCGCCGCTGTTATTCGTAAACACAAAATCGATTTTTCGGCCGCCCCAGTAGACGGTGGCGTCCTGACCGAAAACCGTGTAGGACACTTCTTCGGAATGCGGTTCACGTTTGTTGATTTTCAGGTTCGACAGAAGGGCGGCTTTGTAGATCGTGGTACTTGCCTGACAGACGCCGCCTCCGATTCCTGTTGTCAGATCGCCGTTTACATACTCCAGCGCTTCGTAAAAACCGTTCTTGACGGTTCTTTCACCGACGATATCATTGAAGCTGATCTTCCGGCCGTTTTCGACCGTGAGGCCGTTATACCGTGAAAATGCAACCCGGATGTTGTTGTTCCTGTTATCGGTCGAAGAAGTGCTGATCGGCGTGATTCCTGTACCGCGCAGGGATACGGTTGCTCTGATGTCTTCGGTTGTTTTTGCAGGAAGCAGGATGTCCGGAACAAGTTCCAGGCTTCCGGAAGTGCCGGAGGAAGCCATTGACAGGATTCTTTCCCGATATGTATCGATATCGAGAACACAGCCGGGCTGTTCGCGCTCGATCACAAACGGATCGGCATTGTCCGGAAGAAACTCGGCCAGATAGGCATCCTGAGGTTCACGGTTCATATTGTCCGCAATTTGCTGAAGAATCTGATCAAGATACACCGTGGTCATTTCGCTCTGCGTGGTATAGGCACGGTAAGGCTCTTCCCGGAGAAGCTTTATATCTTTCATGCGCTGAAAGGTTCCGCCGCGGTGACCGAAGGAAAACGCTTCGTTCAGCAAACCGTAAACCTCGTTTTCATCGGTGTTGATGCCGATGGTTTCTTTTGTGAGCGTATAGTAAACGTGATCATGATAGGTGAGCTGCAGGGACCAGCTTTCCTGCCGGCTCCGTACGATCGTCAGCAGGGCCTGACGGGCATCGTTGGGAGTCATGCCGCCCAAATCAAGATCATCGATATAGACTCCTTCAAGATAGGTGTTTTCCGTCGGTTTAACGATTTTAAAATAACAATACGCGTAATAACCGACAAAAACAAGCAACAGCAAGACGGCCGCAGCTGCCAGGAAGATGGGCAGGCGGCTTTTCTTTTTCTTTTTTACGCTTCTTCTTTTATACGGGGAAGAAGCGGACGGTGACTGATCGGGAGACCGATAAGCACCGTGATAGCCTTGCTTTTGCGTCATTCCCGATTACTCCTGTACAGCAAGGATTCCAGACGGGCGAGATCAGATTCTGCCGTATCCCATTCGGAAGCGGTTTCGCCGATTGCGTCTTTCCCGGAACTGCCTGTGTGATGATCGCTTCCGCCGGTTACCAATAAACCGTATTTTTCCGCCAGTCTGCAGTAAAGCGGATAACTGCCGCGCTGAGCAGGGTGATACACTTCGATTCCGAGAAGACCGTACCGGATCCACAGACGCAGCTGACTCTCCAGTGTGTCTGAATCCAGCTTCAGCAAGGCCGGATGCGCCAGCACGGGAATCCCGTCAGCGTCACGGATCAGGCGGATGATTTTTTCCGGCTTTTGTTCATGCAGCGGGATGAAAGCCGGACCGTTGTCGCCGAGGAGGCGGTCAAACACATCCTGAACGGAGGAATAATATCCCTGCCGGACCAGTTCTCTTGCAATGTGGGGCCTGCCGATCGTGTTTTCCGCGCTGGAAAGAATCGTATCAAGGTCGACCTGATAACCGAGTTCATGAAGCCTGCCGATTGTTTTTTCCGCACGTTCTTTTCGTTCGTCGCATATTTCCTGAAAATGTTTCCGAAGGGCGGGCGACAGAGCACTGGGCAGATACGAGAGAATATGGGTTCTTCCGTCGCTTCCGGAAGAAATTTCGGACGCCGGGATCAGCCGAATCCCTTTCTCTTTGCAGGACGTTTCCGCTGCGGCGGCTCCGTCGAGTGTGTCATGATCCGCTACGGCAATGCAGGAAAGCGATTTTTCGACTGCTGTTTCCGCGATTTCGTCCGGCGTGTGTATTCCGTCCGAATAAATTGAATGAATGTGCAAATCACATCTGATCATACTGAAATCAACGGTTCCTTTTCGGCAGGTTTTTCCATGGAATCAATGAATTCAAGAAAATCCTTGCGGGTGATGGTTTCCATTTTGATCAGGAGCTTTCCGAGCTCCTGAAGCTGATTGAAATGCTCCCGCAGAATACGCAGAGCGGACGCGTAGCATTGATTCAGGATGTTCCTGACTTCCTGATCGATCATTGAGGCTGTGTCTTCGCTGTATTCACGGGTCTGGCCGAATTCCATGCCGACGAATACTTCCTGATCGCTGCCCAAATATACCGTACCGAGTTTTTCGCTCATTCCGAAGCGCGTCACCATGGAACGCGCGATTTCCGTGGCACGCTGAAGGTCGTTGACGGCGCCGGTACAGATATCGTTCTGCGTAAGGCTTTCGGCGGCACGGCCGCCAAGCATCATGGTGATATTCTCAAGAAGCTTGGTCTTTCCCTGGTGGTCATATTCCTTCTCAGGCAGTGCAAGGGTCATACCGGCAGCCTGCCCGCGCGGCACGATGGTGATCAGATGAATATCGTCGCACTGCGGCAGATAATGTCCTACGATGGCGTGCCCTGCCTCGTGATAGGCCGTGATGATCCGGTCTTCCTCCAGTACTTTATGACTGCGCTTTTCCGGCCCCATCTGTACCCGTTCGACCGCTTCCAGCAAATGCTGCTGCGTGATCTGGGTGGTTTTCTCTCTCGCGGCAAGAATGGCGGCCTCATTCATGATGTTTTCAAGATCGGCACCTGTCGCGAAGGGGGTGGTTTTCGCGATGTTCTCCAGGTCAACGTCCGGAGCAAGGGGCTTGCCTTTGCAATGCACTTTCAGAATGGCGATTCTGCCGTTGAGATCCGGATAATTCACCGTTACCTGTCTGTCAAAACGGCCGGGCCGCAGGAGCGCCGGATCAAGAATATCCCGCCGGTTGGTTGCCGCGATGACGATCACGCCTTCATTGGTGGCAAAGCCGTCCATTTCAACCAGGAGCTGGTTCAGGGTCTGCTCTCTTTCGTCGTGCCCGCCGCCGAGTCCCGCGCCGCGATGGCGCCCGACCGCGTCGATCTCGTCAATAAAGATAATACTCGGCGCGTTGCGCTTCGCCTGGTCGAAAAGGTCGCGCACCCTGCTTGCGCCTACGCCGACAAACATTTCGACGAAATCGGAACCGCTGATCGAGAAGAAAGGAACGTTCGCTTCACCTGCCACTGCTTTGGCAAGCAGTGTTTTTCCCGTGCCGGGAGGGCCGACAAGCAATACGCCTTTCGGAATGCGGGCGCCGAGATCGACATACACCTTCGGGTTTTTCAGAAAATCCACGATTTCACGCAGCTCTTCTTTTTCCTCATCCGCACCGGCGACATCGGCAAAAGTCTTTTTGTTGCGGGTAGGATCGACCATACTCGCGTGGGATTTTCCGAAGCTCATGACTTTTGTGCCGCCGCCTGCCTGCTGACGCATGATGTAGATCCAGAAAACGATCAGCAAAACCGTGGGAAGGAGGTAGGGCAGGATCTGAATGTACCATGGAGTTACCGCAGGGGCCACATACTGCAGATCAAAAGAAAAATCCTTTACGCTGATATCGCTGACGCTTTTATCGTCGTCCGTATTCGCGGTCATGATCCGGACCGTATCGATAAAATCATATCCGATCACCGTGGAAAAATCGTATGTGTTCGGGAAATTCAGCGAATACCTGCTTTTTCCGCCTTTGTAAAGGCCGTAAAGCATGTTTCCGTCAAGTGCAACTTTTTCAACTTCTTTTTTTTCGATAAGTTCCAGAAGCTCCGGGTATTCGATCTGATCCGGCGTGAACGATGTATTCATCCGTGAGATGACGACCGCAAGAAGAATGAAAAGCGCGATCATCACGACGTATCCGATAAAACCATGGGAAGTTTTTCGCAAAACTGAATCCTCCTCCGGGCCTGCTTCAAGACAGTTTTCAGGCCTTATATACTATACCATAAAATAACGGATTGAGGCAATTGTTTGCAATTTTTTTACAAATCATAAACTTTGGGTGACAGAATGCCGATATCGGGAAGGTTTCTGTATTTTTCGGCATAATCAAGCCCATAACCGACAACAAACGCATCGGGAATCTGAAAACCGCAGTAATCGGTCGTAAGATTCGTCCTTCTTCGTTCCGGTTTGTCAAGCAATGTGACAATGGAGACTTTTTTCGCTTTTCTTGTGGCCAGAACCTGCTTGAGATGCGAAAGCGTCATTCCGCTGTCAACGATATCCTCGACGATCAGTACGTTTTTACCGGTGATGTCATGATCGAGATCCTTGATGATTTTTACGACACCTGAGGATTTCGTGCTGCTTCCGTAACTGGAAACGGCCATAAAATCAATGGTCAGGGGCAGCTCGATGGAGCGGATCAGGTCGGAGAAAAACACGATCGCTCCCTTCAGGATGCCTACCAGGACCGGAGGATCATCCCTGTAATCCGCTGTGATCTGTTCTCCGAGTTCCCGAACTCTCGCCTGTATTTCTTCCTTGCTCAGGAGAATCCGTTCCAGATCTTCATACATGGGCGATTCACAAAACATTTTGTTTACTGCTCCTTTTGTTTGATATATTTCCAGGGAATCGGATCCCTGAAGCGCAGGAACACAGTTTCGCTTCCGGCACAGGAGCGGAGCTTTTCGCTGACGCCGACGCCGACGGCCCACAGGACCTGGCTGCCGATACACAGAAGCGGAATATAACTGCGGAAAGCACGGTCGATTTTCCGGTCGATCAGATAATCCTGGATCCGTTTTTCGCGGCTCGTGCCGAAAGGAACGATGACATCTCCCGCCTCTCTTCCGCGCACAGTGCATTTTTCAAGCAAAGCGCGGGGAAACAGCTGCGTATCAAGGCCGTTGCCAAAGCCGGCGCTCTCTTCTGTGATGTCAAAGGATGACAGGCTGAAACGCGGTTTGACCGTGTGAAGGGTCAGGTGAAGTCTGCTCTGCGACCTGCTGAAGGTCATGTTTTTCATCTGATACCGCTGCCCGGGATCGAGTGATGCGATCCGGAATACGTCGCCGGATTCGATGGATATACCCGATACGGTTTGAACAAACGCGCGCAGGATTCTTCGCTGCATGGCAGGATGCTGCAGCGACAGGGGATCCGCACAGATAAAGGGGCAGGGGAGAGAACGGTTTGCGTATGCTTCCAGGAACTCCCGGGCACAGCTGTCGAAATAATCGTTTTCATCCTGCAGAACACGTGATGTGATCAGGAGATGTCTGTCTGCCTGCGGGGATATCTCCCTGAGCAAAGGAAGCAGATCCAGTCTCAGGCGGTTTCGTTCATAGGAACGGTCCCGGTTGCTCTCGTCTTCCGCCCAGGGGATCTGCATGCTTTTGAGCATCGCACGCATATCATCCGGTGTCTGCCGCAGCAGCGGTCGCCACAGGAACAGATCCGTCCCGGGAACGCAGCGGATCTCCCGGATTCCTTCAAGGCCTCTGACGGAACCGCGCAGCATATGAAGAAACACGGTTTCGGTCGAATCGTACAGATGGTGCGCGGTTGCGATATGGGTGCAGCGCCGGCTGACGGCGTATTCGGTCAGAACCTGATATCTTTTGATCCGGGCTTCGTTTTCACTTTGTCCTTTCATGCTGATCGACAGCGCAGCAAAAGGAATCTCCCGCGCAAGACAGAAATCCCGCGCGATGCTTTCATCCGCTGAGGCAGACGCTCTGATTCCGTGATTGACATGCGCGGCGAAAAGTTCAAACCCGATCCGGACGGACAGCTCTTTCAGGATGAGAAGAAGCGCGGTCGAATCCGCTCCGCCGGAAAAAGCGGCCAAAATCCGCTCCGGAGAGCCGATGCGCCGGTAGGACTCCTGCACGGCAGAATAAAGCTGAAGAAAAAGATCCGAATCAATCATGTGTTTCGGCAGGAATCACGGAAATCACGGAAGGCATGCATTTTTTTCTGCGATCGATCTTCCGAAGCATGAAAAAAGAAATCAGCAGTCCCAGCAGTGCTGAAATCACCGACACGGTATCGCTTCCGAAAGCGAGCTTTCCCACGATGAGCCCCGCAAGAAATACACACAATGGCAGGATGTAAACGATGATTGCGGACAAAACCAGAGACTTATCCGGAAAACGAACCAGAACCGTATCTCCTTCCGACGCGGCGGATGGACTCATCAAGGTGATCTGCGCTTCCGTATGATTTCCGCAGCCCTTGCATCCGTCACAGGAAGCGGGTTTTTGAAAACAGATCCGGAGCATCCCGTTCTGAGAAGAGAGCACCCTTCCGGTACGTACCACGGCAGCCTCCTTTGCGTGAATGTGAGCAGTCGTTACTTAAACAGACCGATAACGGACGTGATGACCCAGGCCGCAGCGATGATTCCCACAAGCCAGGTGGCCTGTCTGAGCCAGGAAATCTTTTTTTCGGCAGCCTTTTCCTTTTTCCGCGCGGCAGTTTCTTCCATTTTTCGGACGCGATCGGTTAAGGCGGAGAGATCACTTTCGAACTTGTTCAGTTTATTCTCATTCTCACGCAGCTTTTTGCGCAGACTTTCCTCTGTTTCAGACTGATGCGCCGACAGAAGATCAACCTGACTGTTCAAACGTTCCTGGTCTTCACTGAGTCCTTCCGCAACAATGGTCATTTCACTGGTAAATTCCTCGACCAGAGCGGCAATATCCTGGTTTTTCGCGTTTCCGAACGCATTGCCGAAGAATTCTTTCGCGCTCCTGACAATGCTTCCTTTGGGAGGCGCTGCTTCTCTTCCGCTGTCCTGAACCGTGATTTCCTGTCTTGCTTCAGGCGCTTTTTCCTGCTGAACGTCCATATCACACCAGCCTGAGTCCGCTTTGGGCCTGCTCGTTCTTATAATTTTCAATGAGACGCTGGATTCTGTCCTGGGGATTCAGAAGCTTGTGAAGGCTCCTGTCGTGATTGAGTGTTGCAATCAGATAAGCGATATACTTGCTCAGATCCGCTCTGATAAACCACGGGGCATTGAGCGCTTCGTCCACTGAGTAGGTCAGGTCCGTCGAGATAACCCTGCTGATTATGCCGTCTTCATAGGCTTTGCTGAAGGCTTCGATCCCGTTGGTGAAGAACGCGAACGAAGTCACAGCGAAAATCCTGTTTGCTTTCCGTTTTTTCAATTCATACGCAAGGTCGATCATCGAATCGCCGGATGAGATCATATCATCGACGACGATGCAGTCCTTTCCCTCTACGGATGCGCCGAGGTACTCATGCGCGACGATCGGATTGTGTCCGTTGACGACGGTCGTGTAATCGCGGCGTTTATAGAACATACCCAGATCAAGGGAAAGCAGGGAAGCGTAATAAATATTCCGCTGCATTGCCCCTTCGTCCGGAGCGATAAACATCATGTTGTCTTTGTCGAAGCGGAGGTCCTTCACATTTTTGCACAGGGCTTTCAGGATCTGATAGGACGGCATTACGTTTTCAAAACCGGCCAGAGGGATCGCGTTCTGAACCCGCGGATCATGCGCGTCAAACGTCAGAATGTTATCAACCCCGAGCCTTTGCAGTTCCTGCAGCGCGATGGCACAGTCCAGGCTTTCACGGGAATTCTTGCGATGCTGCCTGCTTTCGTACAGAAACGGCATGATCACGTTGATCCGCTTGGCTTTTCCGCCGATGGCGCCGATGATCCGCTTCAGATCGGCAAAATGATCGTCAGGCGACATCGGAACATCCGTTCCGTACATTTTGTATTTCACGTTGTGTGCTGCCACGTCGACAATGATGTACATGTCATAGCCGCGCACGCTTTCTTTGATCACGCCCTTGCTTTCGCCGGTTCCGAACCGCGGGCAGAAACTCTTGATGAGAAACGTGTCACGGTTTAAGCCGGGCAGGGTATAATACTCTTCGTCCTGTACTTCCTGCAGCTTATTCCATTTCAAAAGCCAGTTATTTACCCGGCGGCCCATATCTTCACAGCCCGCCATCGCAATGACTCCGAGAGGTCCGATCGGAATACTTTTCAGATCGCTGCCCCACTCAGTCAGAAAATTGTTCATTTTCAGATTCCCCCCTCTTCCACATCATCAATGAAAATAACGGGTACTCCTGTATTATACACAGGTTTGCCTGAAAATTGAATAGCTGGCGGAAAATCTTTTATGATTTGTGTAAGTTAAACAAATTTCCGGAAGGCGATAGAAAAGGCGGTCTGCGGCCTTTATATGACCATGCCGCCGCTGACGTTGAGCACCTGTCCGGTGATGAACGAAGCGCGTTGGGAACACAGGAAAAGGACTGCGTCCGCACAGTCATGTACCGTACAGATCCTTCCGAGCGGAGTTTCGTCGATCATCTGTTCGGCAACCGATTCCCCCAGATGCCTTGTCATCTCCGTTTTCACAAACCCGGGGCAGAGTACGTTCACCCGGATACCGCTCGGGCCGAGTTCCTTCGCCAATGATTTGGCAAAACCGATGATGCCGGCTTTGAAAGCTGAATATGCGGCTTCGCAGCTTGCGCCGATGACGCCCCACATGGAAGACACGAATACCACACTGCCGCTTTTCTGAGAGATCATATCGGGCAGAAACTGCTTCGCGCATAAAAACGCGCTTTTCAGATTGTTCCGGTACAATTCATCGAAGACTTCTTCCGGCATATCCTGAATCAGCCCTTCCCAGGCCATTCCGGCGTTGATAATCAGCGCGTCCACGGAAGGAAGGATGCCTTTCGTATAACGGTAGAGTTCACGGACCTGATTGCTGTCTCCTGCGTCACAGCGGAAGAAACCGCAGCCGTCCTTTTTTAGGGATTCGCTGTCTGCCGCTTCATGCCTTGCGCATACCACGGTTCTCCATCCTTCTTCCTGCAGCGAACGTGTGATTTCGCGCCCGATGCCCCGGCTTCCGCCGATGATTACCGCATTGTGCATGTTTACCTCCCGAAATCAGTTTGCGTGACGGACCGTGCCCGGATAAGACATTATTTTCTGACCAGCTGCATATAGCGGCCGGGCGTCATGCATTTGTACTTCTTGAAAACCCGGATAAAATAGTTCAGATCGGAAAAACCCGTATCCAGCGCGATCTCGGTCAGGCTTTTTTCTGACACGGCAATTTCATCGCATGCCTGTTCGATCCTGTAAAAGTTCAGGTAATCGATCGGAGTCCTGTGAACTGCTTCCTTGAAGAAACGACAGAAGTATTTCGGTGTCATGTGTGCGGTCTGGGAAAGATCGTCCAGCAGCAGATTGGAAGCAAACCCGGTTTCAATCGCTTCAAACACGGGTTTCAGCTGCAGGATCCTTTTTCCTTCGGGTGACGGGGAAGGATTGACGAGAAACATTTCATTCCGATATATGATGCCGAAGAAGGCATACAAAGCACCGAGAAGCGATAATTCCCATCCTGTTTTCCGATCACGGAGGATATGAAAAATTTCCCGGATCCGAGCGGCGCACTCGCTTCCGTCAGGATACAGAGGGACGGGATAGAGCTCGTGAAGAATGATCCGGCCGATGAGCTTTTTGCACTGCTCACCGCATTTCATCAGCATCCGCATGTCGAAGACAAGGCATTCATAGCAGCAGTCATGCGGCAGGCCGCCGTGCAATTGTTCGGAATTGATGAACATGGCGTCCCCGGAGGAAAGGTGACAGGTTTCGTCCTCGAGCGTCAGATCAAAACTGCCTTTGCTGACATACACCAGTTCCTGCTCTTCATGCCAGTGATAGGGCATTTCATAGCGCGGATGCCTGCTGTCCAGACTGTGGTATTCGATCGGAAAATCCGATGAACCGCGCTGACGTGATTCCAGGTTGTTGGCTTTTTTCAGCAAGCACAGCACCTCCCGGGGATTTCTGGTGTTACTGCCATCATATCGCAAGGCGTT
>CADBNX010000423.1 GCA_902796115.1 uncultured Eubacteriales bacterium | reverse complement strand
TGATCACCAACGACGGTGTCACGATCGCGAAGGAAATCGAACTGGAAGATCCCTTTGAGAACATGGGCGCCCAACTGATCAAGGAAGTCGCCACGAAGACCAATGACATCGCCGGCGACGGCACCACCACCGCCACCCTGCTGGCGGAAGCAATCGTCCGTGAAGGCCTGAAGAACCTGGCCGCCGGCGCGAATCCGATGATCCTGAAGAAGGGCATTGAAGACGCGACCGAAGCCGCTGTGGAAGGCCTGAAGGAAATCTCCCGTCCCATCACCGGCAAGCAGGCCATCGCGCAGGTCGCCTCCATTTCCGGCGGCGATACCACGATCGGCGAACTGGTTTCCGATGCGATGGAGAAGGTCGGCAAGGACGGCGTCATCACGGTCGAGGAAAGCAAGACCATGAAGACCGAACTGGATACCGTGGAAGGCATGCAGTTTGACCGCGGCTACGCGAGTGCCTACATGGTGACCGATTCCGACAAGATGGAAGCGGTTCTGGATGATCCGCTGATCCTGATCACCGACAAAAAAATCAGCAACATTCAGGAAATCCTCCCCGTACTGGAAAAAGTCGTCCAGCAGGGCAAAAAGCTGCTCATCATTGCCGAGGACGTGGAAGGCGAAGCCCTCGCGACCCTGGTTGTCAATAAACTGCGCGGCACCTTCACCTGCGTCGCCGTCAAGGCGCCTGGTTTCGGCGACCGCCGCAAGGAAATGCTGCGCGATATCGCCGTGCTGACCGGCGGCCAGGTCATCAGCGAGGAACTGGGTCTGGATCTGAAGGAAGCTGACCTTGCTCAGCTGGGCAGCGCGCATCAGGTAAAGGTTGATAAAGAGAATACCACCATCATCGACGGCGCAGGCGACAAGGAAGAGATCGACGCGCGCGTACAGCAGATCAAGGCGCAGATCGCGGAAACCACCAGCGATTACGACCGTGAAAAGCTGCAGGAGCGCCTGGCCAAGCTGGCCGGCGGCGTAGCCGTGATCAAGGTCGGCGCGGCCACCGAAGTAGAAATGAAAGAGCGCAAGCTCCGCATCGAGGACGCCCTGGCTGCCACCCGCGCGGCCGTTGAAGAGGGCATCGTGCCCGGCGGCGGCGTTGCCATGCTCAACGCAATGTCCAAGGTGCAGGCTCAGCTGGCCAAGCACACCGGCGACGCGAAGACCGGCGTGCAGATCGTGCTCCGCGCCATGGAAGAGCCCATCCGTCAGATCGCGGTCAACGCCGGTATCGACGGCAGTGTCATCGTGGAGAATATCCGCCGTTCCCGCAAGAGCGACTACGGCTATGACGCACTGAAGGGTGAATACACCGATATGATCGAGCGCGGCATCATCGACCCGACCAAGGTCGCCCGTTCCGCGCTGCAGAACGCAGCTTCCGTCGCGGCGATGGTTCTGACCACCGAATCCCTCGTCACCGATATTCCGGAGAAAGAGCCCGCTCCCGCGGCGCCCAATCCCGGCATGGGCGGCGGAATGTACTGATCTCTCCCCCGCAAGGTTTTCCCGGCGCGTTTCCGAAACGGAAACGCGCCGTTTTATATCCTGTCAGCATATTTCAAAACAATTCGTGCCTCCAAAGCGGCTTTTCGTGCCGCTTTTAATTTTTTGCACAAAAAGTATGCTACTATTATCGACGGAGAATAATTAGGGAAGTTCTGATGATTCATCCTGTTCCTCATGACAGTTTCCGTTCGGACCGGGTTTTTCTGGAAGCGCTTCAAGTATTGCTTGAGAAAGCCTGTATTCAATTACCTGTTGATAGACAGCACCCTTTTATTCATCTAAAATGATAACTAAAATGGTCCACAGGAAAGGAGGACTTCGGTGAAGTACTGGTACATTTTCAAAAAGACTTTCAAATCGGCAGCCAGCTACCGATCTGCCATGTGGGGAAACATTGCATTCACCCTGCTGCGTTTCTTTATGCTGGTCTGTCTGTGGTCGGCGCTGATCGGATCCGGTGTGCGCCGGGGCGTCACGGTACAGGATATGATCATCTATACCGTGATCGGCGCCTTCGTGCAGTACACCGGCCATACGGATGCCGCCGGTATCCTGGAGGAGCAGATCGCGGACGGCAGTGTGGTCATGCACTTCCTGCGTCCGATTTCCTTCCGGGGCAGTCTGCTTGCGACCACACTGGCGGAAGGAATCTACTGGAATCTGCTCTCGGCTGTTCCTTCTCTTCTCGCAGCGCTGTGCTTTGCCGGAGGTCTTCCGCTGCCGGCCACGCCGCTCTCCGGCCTGTGCTTTCTGCTCTCGGCATTGCTCGGCATGCTGATCAGCTTTGAAATCACCTATACAGCGGGTCTTGCCGCCTTCTGGCTGCAAAAAACTTGGTATATCGGCTGGTTTGTCTCCGCGGGAATGACACTCTTCGGCGGCGCGATGCTGCCCATCTGGTTCTTCCCGGATGTGCTGGCAAACATCACCCGTTATCTCCCCTTCCGGTATGTCAGCTTTGAGGCAATCAATATGTACCTTGGCCATGCCGATATACGGGAGATGGCAGTTTCCCTGTCGGTGAGCGTTCTCTGGCTGCTTGCTCTGCGCCTGCTGGGCGAGCTGATCTGGCGCCGCGCGCAGCGCAAACTGACCGTCAACGGCG
>CADBNX010000422.1 GCA_902796115.1 uncultured Eubacteriales bacterium | reverse complement strand
GGGAACACCAGCATGGAAGGCGTTTCTCCGCCGGGCGTCAGGATGCGCCCGTCACGGAATTCACACCGGAGCAGGATCTCCTGATTCACGATGTCATAATCCACCTGTCGGGAAAGCAGCAGGTCCGAAAGCGTGAGGAAGCTTTGCTGCAGGGCTTTTGCCTCTTCGCTGTCGTTCATTTTCCGCACCGGGCACAGGGATGCCATTTCCTCATACGGATAATAGAGCAGCGCCTGGGTTTGATGCGTTCCGTTCTTAACAAGTTCGCCGAGACGCGCGGTGTAAGCGGCAAAGCGCCTGTACCCGTCCTCGTCGAACAGCTCTTCCCCGTAATAGGAAGTGACGGTATCGATTCCGAGGGAATACATCATGGCCACTCCCAGCTCGATGCGCTCCACGGAGAAGGTCTGATCCCTGTCGCACATGTTGGAAGCTTCGATCATGCAGTGCTTTCTTCCGTACTGATGCGCGGCGGAGGAAGCGAATTTGACCGCGACGGCGTGCCGCACCTTCTCCGGCGCGGAATACAGCAGGTCGCAGCCGGGGATATCCTCTTCCCCGAGAAAATGCAGCAGGTCGCCGTACATATAAGGCTGGATGAGCAGGTTTTCCTCGCCCCACCAGTGGCCGCTCAGCCGCATCGGATAGCGGGCGAGACGCTCCGCGTACTGCCGCATGAAGGCGTTGTCAAACATGGAAGAGAGCGTATCAAAAAAATGCCGCCTGATCTTCCGGGTATTCGCAAAATTTTCGCTGAAGAGCTCCGGAAGGTGCGGCGCAAGCGGATACCCGTTCCGTTTTTCAAACAGCGCGTCAATGCCTTCCGGCCATGGGACAAAGGGGAAAACGGGCATATCCGTATGCGGGCGGTCGTAGATCGAAAACGAGGGATGCAGGGCTCTGAAGGCATCCGAATCAAAACCCTCCGGGAAGGAAGCGTACGGCAGGTGATGCGGTTCGTCGGTAAAGACCGCTTCCACCGTGCTGCCGAGCCTTGCTCCCAGTGCCTTTTCATAACGCGACCACGTAACGTCCAGAAAGCGCGCCATCGCGCGCGCGTCGGACACGGAAGGCGTACGGCGCGAAGCGCGCAGGCCTGCCGCCCTGGGGGTACCCTCGTAAAGCGGCCTCAGGAAGAAACACCAGATATGCCAGTCTCCGTCCGGCGCGTCCCAGCAAAGATTGCCCGCGGGATCCTGCAGGCGGCCGATATCGATCTGCTTTCCGTCCGCCCCGCGGGCGAAGGCATACTTCAGCCCGGAATGCCCGAGCGGGCTGAAGATTCGCACCGGCGCGCCGGAAACATGCACGTCCTCTTCCACACAGGCCAGCGCCATTCCTTCCAGTTCGGGGTGATCACGCAGCGTAAGGCCGCCGGCGGATCCGCTGGGATAGTACTGCTCGTCGTACAGCCATACGCGCATGCCGCGTTCCGCGGCCTGATCCACGGCGAACGCGATCAGCTCCAGGGCGTCTTCATCTTCCAGATAATGCCGGTTGTCCACCGAAATCACAATGCCGGCGTACCCCCTGTCATGCAGGCGGGAAATGCGGAAGGCGACATGTTTTTTTCGGTCTTCCCGGCTCATATCCGTCGGGAAAGTGTACAGATCGGGTTTCAGGTTCAGCGCAACAAACTGAAAATCGTGCACGATCTGCAGCGGGCCGCCCGCGGGATCTGGGTGAAGGAAAGATGAGCGAGTGTACATCGGGATACCTCCGCGTCAGTCTTCCTGCACCAGTGCCAGGGCTGTCAGCGGAGGCAGGCAGATTTCCGTGCGGACACGGCCGTTTTCTTCCGTGCAGGGATGGGGAAGAGCACTGCCGGAATCGATGTCCAGCAGCAGCATCTTTTTTCCGTTCGATGGCAGGGACACGGGTTTCCTGATTTCCGTTTCCCCTGTGTTTACCATCAGATAAACCTGCTGGCTGTCCCGGGATACATGATAAACGTTCAAAAGCGGCTCATCCGCAATGATGAAATCCGAGGCTTCCGGCAGCCCGGTCTCCGCAAGGAAGCGGATGCCCTCCGTTCCGGACAGCCCTCCGATTTCGCGGCACGCTCCGTCAAAGAAAACCGGTACCCCGGAGCGCAGCGCGTCCGCAATCACGCGCGCGACGGGTGCGTCCACAAAGGAAACCGCCGGGAAAATGAGCACGGACGGCGTTTCCCCGCAGGGGGTCAGGATTCTGCCGTCCCTGAAGCCGCAGCGGATCAGGACTTCCTGATTGACGAAATCATAATCCACATGACGCGAAAGGAGACTGTCCGCAAGCGTCCGGAAGCTATCCTGAACGGCTTTTGCCTGTTCGCTGTCCGGGACTTTCGCCGCCGGACAGAGGGAGACCATTTCCTCATAGGGATAGTACAGCAGCGCTCCGCTTTCATGCTTCCCGTCCCTGACCAGTGCACTGAGGCGCGCGGTATAGCGGGCAAAGCGCTTGTAGCCCGCTTCGTCGAAAAGCTCTTCCCCGTAGTAAGAAGTGATGGTATCGATGCCCAGAGAATACATCATGGCCATCGCCAGCTCGATGCGCTCCACGGAGAAGGTCTGATCCTGATCGCACATATTGGACGCTTCGATCATGCAGTGCTTCCTGCCGTACTGATGCGCCGCGGAGGAAGCGAACTTCAGCGCCGCTGCGTGCCGGGTTTTCTCCGGGGCGGAATGCAGCAGGTCACAGCCGGGGATATCCTCCTGCCCGAGATCGTGCAGCAGGTTGCCGTACAGGTACGGCTGCAGGCAAAGGCTTTCCTCCCCGAACCAGTGGCCGCTGAAGCGCATCGGATAGCGCTGCAGCCGTTCTTTGAACTGGCGGATATAGGCGTTGTCAAACAGAGAAGCCGTGGTTTCGAAAAAGTCCCGTCGGATCTTGCGGGTGTTCGCGAAATCATGACTGAAAAGATCCGGCAAATTGGGCGCGAGCGGATAGCCGTTCCGGCTTTCAAACTGTTCCTCCAGCTCCTGGACCCACGGAATGAACGGATAGATGGGCATCTGAGTGTGCGGCCGGTCGTACATGGAGACAGATGGATATACGGAACGGCTTGCATCAGGATCATGATCCTTCGGGTATTCCCGGTAAAACATCAGCGTCGGTTCGTCGGTGAATACCGTTTCCACCTTGGCGCCGAGCCTTGATCCCATGACCTTCTCATAGGGTGTATAGGTAACGTCGAGGAAACGCGCCATTGCCCTTGCGTCCGCTACCGACGGATACCGGCGTGCCGCGCGGAGCGCGAGCGGCAGATAGGTGCCCTCGTAGAGCGGCCGCGTGAAGAAGCACCAGATGTGCCAGTCCCCGTTGGGAGCATCCCAGCACAAATTGCCTGCCGGGTCTTGCCATCGGCCGATATCCAGCCGTTTTCCGTCCACGCCGCGCGCGTAGGCGAATTTCAGCCCGGAATGTCCGAGCGGGCTCAGGATGCGTACCGGCGCGCTGGTCACGTGCACGTCCTGTTCTACGCAGGCGAGCGCCATGTTTTCAAGCTCCGGATGACCGCGCAGCGTCAGGCCGCCCGCCGCGCCGGTCGGGTAATACTGCTCATCGTAGAGCCACACCCGCATGCCGTGCTCCGCGGCCCGGTCCGCGGCGAAAGTGATCAGCTTCAGCGCATCCTCGTCCTCCAGGTAGTGCCGGTTGTCCACCGAAAGAACGATGCCCGCGTAGCCTCTCTCATGCAG
>CADBNX010000421.1 GCA_902796115.1 uncultured Eubacteriales bacterium | reverse complement strand
GTGTGGAATTTGTCCGGACGCTGATATTCGGGGTTCTTGCCGAAGAAGTCGGACATATAGCCGGTAACGGTCAGAGGCTTCGGATAGCCGATGGCGTTGAGCACCATATCCATCGAATAGCAGCCGATGTCGCCCACCGCGCCGATGCCCGCGGTCTTATCCTCGATAAAGGTGGAGTTCGGGATGCCGAAGCGGCGGCCGCCGCCGGTCTGGATGTAGTATACCTTGCCCAGCGCGCCGGATTCGACGATCTTTTTGATTTCCTGCATGTTCGCGTCCATGCGGGGCTGGAAGCCGATGGAGAGCAGCTTGCCGCTCTTCTTTTCCGCCTTCATGATGGCCACCGCTTCGTCGAGCGTGACGGTCATCGGCTTTTCAAGCAGTACGTTGAAGCCCGCGTTGAGCAGGTCGATGGTGCATTCCGCGTGCGTGCGGTTGTAGGTGCAGACGGAGACCGCGTCCAGGTCCGTTTCGTGGGCGATGAGGTCCTTATGGCTCAGGTAGATGTGCGCGTCGGTGAAGCCGAATTCCTTCGCGAAGGCTTCCGCCTTGCCGGGAATGAGGTCCGCCAGCGCGACGACCTTCACGTCGGGCTGATGCAGATAGCTTCTCGCGTGGCTTTCCGCGATCCAGCCGGTGCCGACGATGGCCACCCGGAAAATCCGGTCCACTGCCTTCTTCTCTTCTTTGATGTCCGGGGTAAAACTGGACAAGACCTTGTCGCTGTCGCTCATGTTCTTTCCTCCTGTATTGTTTATTTCAGTCCGATCTTCTTCAGGGTGCCGATGCTCATTTCCGCGGCCTCAAGCGGCGTTCTGCCGACGCTTTCGTCCTGCTCGATGATGAACCATTTCGCGCCGCTCTCAATGCCGGCCTCGACCACTTCCTGCGCGTTCTGGCAGCCGTAGCCGAAGGGACGGAATTCGAATGCCTGGGTATCCCTTTTCTCGTTTTCG
Source organism: uncultured Eubacteriales bacterium (assembly GCA_902796115.1). Taxonomy (GTDB): domain Bacteria; phylum Bacillota; class Clostridia; order Christensenellales; family Aristaeellaceae; genus RUG756. The sequence goes on along the minus strand of CADBNX010000421.1, from coordinate 3,929 downwards.
TTCATGCCGATCAGGGCGTAGGGATCCTTGCCCTCCACCTTGCGGCCCACATAATCCTTCAGATGCACTACCGGGCAGCGGCCGGCGTATTTGCGCAGGTATGCCGCCGGATCCTGTCCGGCATATTTGACCCAGCATACGTCCAGCTCGGTTTTGAGCAGGTCTTCCGGAACGGCTGCGTACAGGAAATCCAGCCCGAACATGCCGCTGAGGGTGACAAACTCAAAATCGTGGTTGTGGTAGAGCAGCTGCATGCCCGCCTGCTTCAGCAGCGTGCCGAAGCGGTAGATCAGCTGCATCGCGTGCGCAAAGCCGGGCGTGCCGGGACGGGTTTCCCCATCCAGAAAGGGAACGGCAATGTATTCGCAGCCGATTTTCTGATGAAAAGAAATCTGCCCGAACATGTCTTCCTCGATCAGTTTCAGCGCCACATGGCTGGAAATCGCCTTCAGGCCGTGCTTTTTCAGCATCGCGGCGACTTCCTCCGCGCTGTGCCCGTAAAAGCCGGCGAACTCCACGCCGTCATATCCCATCTTTTTCAGCTGGGCGAGTACACCGTCCAGGTCCTTTTCCGCTTCCCGTCTTGCGGAGTACACCTGGTACGCTACCGGTCGTTTTTCCATCAGCAAGACACCTCCTGTCCCTGCTATTATAATTCTTTTGCGGGGCTTTGTCTACAGGATTCTCCGCGGCTTTTTTGCCGTACGCCGGGGAATGACAAAACGCCGCCGGTATGGTATGATGGCGGAGGAAAGAAACTTTCCGGCCGGCGGAAGGGACCGCCGGCGGTTCCGGAAAACGGAGAGGGAGGACCGGGCGGTGACGGTACAGGTTTATGTGAATTACGGCATGAAGACCCCGCGCAAGCCCGCGCAGTATTCGGTTGGCGCGCCGCTTGAGGACGCCGAAGGCTATGATTTCGGCTATCTGATCCTGCCGGAGGAGATGAACCCACGCAGGGATGAGAGCGGAGGGGTGTATGTGACGCTGGGCGGCGCGGAGTATCCGCTGGGAGAGGTGCTGGACGTGGATACCGGCCTTCCGGTGCTGCGCATTCCGGGCGGCGGGGAAAGCATCCCGCTGAAGGAAGACTGCATGCCGATGAAGCGGTGAAGAAGCGCGGATCGAGGCGCGCGTGAATGCGGCGGCTGAATCGGATCCGATCACCCGAACCACACCGCGGGATGCCGTGAATTGCCGCCTTATACCATGCCGCAAAGCAAAATCAGACTTTTTCTATAGTTTTTTCTCAAGAACTAACATTTTATTCTATAGAATAATTTGTTTTCCCCCTATGACGGGAATCTCTTATTTCGTTACCCGGCAAGCCGGATCACACTCCAGCTCATCCCGGGCAGCATCACGCTGATTCTGCCGCCGTCGGCTTTGCCGCCGGGACCCGCCTGCGGCGCTACGTTCATCGGGTTTTCGGCGGTGTTGACGGCCTTCGGGTCGTCGTGATGCAGCAGGATATGCTCCAGAATGTGCATGGCGCCGAAGGAGCGCAGGTCCGCTTCCAGCAGGCAGTCCTCATCTCCCCGGTTGAGGCAGAACAGGTTCACCCCGCCTTTTTCATCCAGCACCGCCGCGGTTTCGAGGATGTCGACGCTGCCCCACTGGCCGCACTCGTATTTGGGGCTGTCCAGCAGGGGCAGCAGGGACTGGCCGCGGCCGAAGCGGGAGGCGTGCAGCAGCGGCCAGTAGGTGGTCTGCGCCCAGCAGGCGCCGGAGGGCCGCGTCATGATCGGCGCGATGACGTTCACCAGCTGCGCCATGCAGGCGATTTTCACGCGGTCCGCGTGGCGCATGAACGCGGTCAGCACCCCGCCGCACAGCAGTGCGTCCTCAAAATTGTACACATCCTCCAGCAGCGGCAGGGCGCGGCCCCATTTATCCCGTTTCCATACTTCCCTGTCCTGCTCCCGGGAGTGATACCATACGTTCCATTCGTCAAAGGAGAGGTTGATTTTCTTTTTCGCGTGCTTCCTGCCGCGCACCGCGTCGCAGACCGCGATCACGGAACGGATGAAATCCTCCATGCCCACGGTATTGGCCAGGAAGGACGGGGAATCGCCAGCCGCGTTGCTCCAGTAGCTGTGCAGGGAGATATAATCGACCCGGTCATAGCATTCGTTCAGTACTTCCCATTCCCAGGCGCCGAAGGTGGACATTCCGTAGCCGGAGGAACCGCACACGACCAGCTCGATGCCGGGATCCACGCCCTTCATCAGCTTGGCCGCCTCTGCCGCCGTACGGCCGTATTCGTGCGCTTCCTTGTGCCCCATCTGCCAGGGACCGTCCATCTCGTTTCCGAGGCACCAGAGCCGGATATCCAGCGGCTCCTTTTTTCCGTTTGCGATGCGCCGGTCCGAATACAGCGTGCCGCCCGGATGATTGCAGTATTCCACGATGTCCCGCGCGTTTTCGGGACCGCGCGTGCCCAGATTGACCGCGTACATGGGACTGGTGCCGGCCTTTTGGCACCAGGAGCAGAATTCGTGCAGGCCCACCTCGTTGGGTTCCGTGGTTTTCCAGGCAAGGTCCAGCCGCTTCGGACGGTCCGGGCCCACCGAATCCTCCCAGTTGAAGCCGGATACGAAGTTCCCGCCGGGATAGCGCACGACGGGCAGCTGAAGCCGCTTCACCATTTCGATCACATCCGTGCGGAAGCCCTCTTCATCCGCCGTGGGATGACCCGGTTCCCAGATGCCGCCGTAGATCGCGCGGCCCAGATGCTCCAGAAAACTGCCGTACAGCCTGGGATCGATTTCTCCGATGCGGTAGTCCCGGTCCAGAATCAATTTTGCCTGCTTCATCAGTCGAATGCCTCCTTACCTTCCGCTCAGCGAACTCCTGTGTCTGTAATCCTGCCATAAGCGGGCAGGAAACGCAAGCTGTGTCATGTGCGCCTGCAGATTCCCACCGAATTATCAGTGTACCTTTTCAACGATCATCCAAACCGTTCCAATACACTGTAAAGCATTATAGAATAAATACGGCCGATATTCAATGTTTATCGGAAAACCCGACGGAAGAATTGACACATCCGGCTCTTCATGGCACAATATGACAGAATAAAGAGCACACGGAGGATGACGATTCCATGCGCGTCAGGGAGAAAATGCGGCTCGGCGTTTCAGGGCTTGCCGGATACGGACCCGTCAATCTGGTCGCTTTCGGGGACAGCGTCACGCACGGCTGCTTCGGACCGGGGGAATATGATTACGAAAGCGTGTACTGGAACCGGCTGAGGCGGAAGCTGAACGCCGTGGACCCGGCTGTGCCCGTCAACGCGATCAACGCCGGAATCGGCGGCGTCACCGCGAAGGCTTCCCTGCCCAGGATCGGCCGGGATGTCCTGTCCCATCATCCCGATCTTGTGATCGTGTGCTTCGGGCTCAACGACGTCAACGGCCCCCTCGACGGGTATCTTTTTTCCCTGAGGGAGATCTTTTCCGCCTGCCGGAGCGAAGACCGGGATACCGTGTTCATGACGCCGAATATGCTCAATACCTACGTCGCGGATGATACCGAGGACAGGTACAGGGAGTACGCGGCGGTCACGGCGGAATATCAGAGGGGCGGGCGGATGGACCGGTATATGGCGGAGGCGCGCGCGCTTGCGGCCGATATGGGCGTCACGGTGTGCGACTGTTATTCCGCGTGGAAAAAACGTGCGGAAGGCGAGGATACCACGATGCTCCTGGCCAACCGGATCAACCACCCTTTGCGCGAAATGCACGCCCTGTTTGCCGATATGCTGTTTGATACCGTCTTCGGAGAATAAAGGATCGGACGCCGGGAGCGCGGAGGGGGAAGCGGCAGGGCGTTTCTTTCTCCTCTCCCGGCAGACCGGAAAGGAAAATATCATGCTGCGAATCACAGGACTGTTTATCGACGGAGGCCGCGTCCGCAATTCCGAAGGGCCG
>CADBNX010000420.1 GCA_902796115.1 uncultured Eubacteriales bacterium | reverse complement strand
CTGTGCGACGCGCTTCGCCGCCTGCGCCCGGAGCGGAACCTCGCGGGAGAAGATCTTCCATCTTTCCGGTTCCTCCTCGCTTACCGTCGCCGAGGCGGGCAGCACAAAGGGTTCCATAATGATGATCCGCGTCTCCGGCAGGGTTTGCCGGATTTCGGTCAGCAGCCAGTCATACACCCGCTCGAATTTCTCCGCGTCCACGCCGTTCGGGCTCTCCCCCAGGCCGTGCCACACGTCGTTGACGCCGATCAGGATGCTCAGCACGTCAGGCTTCAGGTTCAATATGCTCCGCCCGATCTGCGCGTACAGGTCCACCACGCGGTATCCGCTGATGCCGCGGTTCAGGCACTCATATTCCCCGGGATGATCCGCGTTCAGCCGTGCCTTGACCAGCAGCGGGTAGCCGCATCCCATTGAATTTCCGGCGCGGTCATTCTCCCGGTTCCTGCCCACATCCGTGATCGAATCCCCATGAAACAGAATCCTTATCATTTCCGATCCTCCTGCTTCCTGCTTTCCTATTCCCTGTTCTCTTACCCCAGAAAATCCTGCCGTGCCGGGGCGAACACATCCAGCAGGATGCCCTTCTTCAGGCAGACCGTTCCGTGCTTCGCGCCGCTCTCCACGCAGACGGAATCGCCCGGCTTCATCAGGTACGCTTCCCCTTCCACCGTATAGCGGAATTCCCCTTCCAGCACATAGCTGATCTGCGTATGCGGATGCGTGTGCTCCGCGCCGACCGCGCCTTCCTCAAAATGCACTTCCACCGCCATCATGCTGTCATTATGCGCCAGGACTTTCCTGCCGCATCCGCCGCCGAGATCCCGCACCGTCACTTTCCCGCCGGGCACAAAATCAGCCTTTGCCATCTTCTTTTTCCTCCTCTTTCCATTCGATCAGATTCACTTCTTCTCCGGTCTCCCGGAAGGTTCGCACCTGGAAGGGCCCGCATTCCGCTTCCAGTTCCCGTTCAAACAGGCGAACGCGCACCGGACCGCTGTGCCCGTCCATCTCCGCGAAGCGCACCACGGCGGCGTCATCGTCCTCCGCCTGTTTCACGGCGCTCACCACGGCGTTGGGCGAAACGCATTCCCCGCAGCTCATCGCCTGCGGAAGCGTTCCGCCGTGGAAGGAAACGGTCAGCACGCGCGGCGGCGCGTTCAGCTCCCGGGCGCGCCGCTCCGCCTCCGCGGGCGCGGTATAGGCAAACAGGGCATACGCGCACTCGTGAACGCCCTGCTCCATATATTCGCAGAATTCGTCCCGCACGCCGTAATGATCCGCGTATATCGCGCTGCGCAGGATGCTCAGCCGCACTTCTCCCTCCGCAGTATCGTACCCGTATTTGCCGTCGTTCGCCACCCCCAGCGCGCCGCAGGCAAGCCAGGGACCGCACGGTTCTTCCCCTCCGCCCGCGGCTCTTTTCACCGTGCCGTAGGGAATCGCGGCCGTCACGCTGTCCGCGCCGCACGGAAACGCGAATTTCAGGGTGCGGTGCCGCTCGTGAAAGTCGATGCGCGTATTCACCTGCAGGCTGTCCCCGTCCGCGCGCAGGCTGTAATCCCTTTGGATCACGGAGGAGGCAAAGCGCTGGGTGATCCGCAGCGTGGCCCGGACCGGTCCTCGCTCCGTCACCGAAAAAACAGGTTCCCCGAATACGCCGCATTCCCCGCCGAGCGTATCCAGATTATGCGCCCAGGTATCCGCGTTCGTTTCATCCAGCAGCAGCGCGCGGCAGGGCCGGTTCACAAGATCCCTTCCGTTGGTTTTTTCCGTCAGGCGGCACAGCTCCCCGCTTTGCGGATCAAACTCCGCGCGCAGAAAGGGATTCTCAAGGAAATATTCGCCGATGCGCAGCGCGCCCTCTTCCGGCGCGTATTCCCCATCCGGGAAAACCCGGTACACCGCGTATCCGTACGCGGGCACCCTGACTTCAAACAGGCTGTGGTATTTGTCTCTTTCTCCGTTGGTCTGGTCCCCGCGCACATGCTGCACCGGGATCTCCCTTCCTTCCGCGTCCGCCGCGCGGCAGACCGCGCCGTTGATTTCCGCCGTGCCCCGCACCTCCCACAGATGCGGATTGCACACCAGCACCGGCGTACCGAGCTTCGCGTGCTGCCACAGCCTTTTGTGCCGCCGCTCGGCGGGCAGGGTCTCTCCGCAGAGGGTATCGATCCTTCCCGCGACGGCCTCCATGGCAAGGTTGATCGCCTGCTCCGTGATGCTCATGATTTCCCCGTGCAGGTACCCCGCGTCCTCATAGGCTTTTTTCACGCAGCAGCCGCCCAGGATGTCATGAAACTGATTGAACAGCAGGTTTTTCCATGCCTTCCGCAGCTTTTCCTTCGGATAGCGCAGTCCGGTCAGATGAGTCGCCATCAGGCAGAGCGCTTCGGCCGCGAGCAGGTTCCTTTCGCCGCGCCGATTCCGCATTTTGGCGGCGGTGCAGGCGGTATAGCAGCCTCTCGCGTGATGCTGCAGTTCCTCCGCCACCACAGGCAGCTTGCTGTCTTTCACGCTGTCAAAAAAACGGTCCGGCGTGGAAAACACGGTATCCGGAAGGTTCATGGCCCGGATTTCCTTCAGCAGACGCACCGTGGGACCGCCTCCGTGATTGCCGATGCCGTAAAACGCCATCCCGTCGCTTCCCTGCGCCTCGCACCGCGCTTTCTGATCGCGGATCTTCTGCCCCGCTTCCTCTCCGCTGATATTGTAGCAGCCCTGGATCCGGTAAGCGCGGACGCGGCTCCCGTCCGGGCTCTGCCACAGGAAAAGATCCGCGTCCATGTGCTTTTCATGCTCCATCGGGCGCATGAACACATAATTCTCCATCCCGCTGCGGCGCAGGATCTGCGGAATGGAGGCGTTATGGCCGAAGGAATCCACATTATAACCCGTTCTGGCCGTAACGCCGAACGCCTCGCGGAAAAAGCGCTGGGAAATCAGGGCATGCCGCGCGAAGCTTTCCCCGTCCGGAATATTGCAGTCCGGCTGCAGGAACCATCCTCCCACGATGGCCCATCTGCCTTCCCGCACACGCTGACGGATCTCTTCAAACATAGCCGGATCGGCCTTCCGCACCCACTCGTAGTATACGGCACAGGCGCTTGTGAACCTGAAATCCGGAAACTCCTTCATCCGGTCCAGCGCGCTGCGGAATGTGGAAAGGATCTCCGAAAACCCTTCCTGCCAGCGCCACAGCCATACCGGATCGATATGCGCGTTTCCGATCAGATGCAGCGTCACGAAACCACCCCTTTCAGCGCCCTTTTTTCCGCCAATTATCATACCACGCCCGGCAAAAAGGCGCAACAGGTTACATCTCAGCCTTAGGCTGAGATGTATGCGGGAGGTACGGGTACCTCCCGCGCCCTCCATCCTTCGGGCGCAGTTCACAATGGCATCTGCTGCACTTCGTTTGCAGATACCTATTGCTCACTGGGCTTCCGCCTCGCAGCCTTCCCCTATGGGGCGCAGAGCCTGCCGCGGCCAGTGGCCGCAACCTCATCCGTCTCGCTTCGCGATCCACCTTCCCCATAGGGGAAGGCAAGGCAGGCGGCAGCGTAGTGACCAAGGAAGCATCACAAGCGCCCCCGGCGCGCTGTGAGGCGACCATTGCGAACTTGACCGAAGCGAAGCAAGAGGTGGCAG
>CADBNX010000419.1 GCA_902796115.1 uncultured Eubacteriales bacterium | reverse complement strand
GTGTTTGAAACGGAAGACGGAAAGCGCGCCGCGGCGCTCTGGAACGATACGGATGACGAACAGAAGATCGGCCTGTCGCTTGACGGCGTGAAGCTGAACGCCTGGGCGTCCCCGGACGGGGAAGGCGAAGGGATCCCGGAGAGCATTCCGGCCGAAGGCATCCTGTTCCTGTACGAAAAATAATACGATATCCGGGCGCGCGCAGGTCTGCGCGCGCCCCGATTCAAGGAGAGGAAACAATGAAAGAATTTGCCGTTGCATCCCATGCGCCGAGCTTTCTCCCGGAAGGAAAGAACTGGAAGCTTGTCTGGAGTGATGAATTTGACGGGGACCGCCTGGATCTTTCCAAATGGGATTTCCGGCGCGAAATCATGGGCGTCAGAAACGGTTCCTGGTGCGGCGAAGAGGCCGTGCGCCTCGACGGAGCATCCAACTGCCACATCCTTTTGATCGAGAAGGACGGTCTCATTCAGACCGCGCAGCTGCAGACCGGCTACAATTTCATGGACGCGGAGCGCACCGAGGAGGGCACCCGCTACTCCGGCGGGCTGAACTGGCCCATCGCGCCGCTGAAGAAGAGCAAATTCCTGCACGGTTTCGGCTACTATGAGTGCCGCTGCCGCCTGCAGCAGCGCGAAGGCTGGTGGAGCGCCTTCTGGATGCAGTCCCCCATCATCGGCGCGTCGCTTGACGCCGCGCAGACCGGTGTGGAGATCGACATCATGGAAAGCTTCCATCCCGGCGAATGCATCACGCACTGCTGCCACTGGGGCGGATACGGCATCGATCATCTCTCCGCGCACGACGGGGAAGGCTTCAGGGGAGCGCCTGCGGACGCCTGGCATGTTTTCGGCATGGAGTGGTCCGAGAAGGGCTACACCTTCTACATCGACGGGAAGGAAGACGGACACGTGTCCGGTCCCGTATCCCGCTGCCCGGAATTCATCCTGGTCGGCGCGGAAGTGCAGGGCTACCGGCAGAAGGATCACCTGCCCACAGCCGAAGCGCGCGCAAGCGCCGCCCTGGGGGACGAATTCGTCGTCGACTACGTGCGCGTGTTCGACGCGGAGTGATGAAACCGGCAGCGCGCAGCGCCGGATGAGAAAGCCTTCCCTCATGGGGAAGGTGGCGCGCAGCGCCGGATGAGGTATTGCCGATCACCGGCAGAAAGGATATTGCCCGATATGGATACCCCGCTTCATGAAATCAGCCTGGATACGCTCTGCGCGTCGCTGTGCGCGCTGACGGGCATCGAACCGCCCAAATACGCGGCGTCTCCCAACGAGGCCCTCGTCAGCGCCGCCTCCGCCCTGCTGAACGGCAAAAAAGCGGACCGCGTGCTGATGTACAATCCGGACGCGGTCGCGTCCTGGATCCAGGAAAAATACGCCTGCCTGATGCCGGAGGTGACTTCCCGCTGCCCCATCCGCGTTCCGATGCGCACGGTGATGCCCTCCGTGACGCCCGTATGCTTCGGCACCATGTACACCGGCGCGCAGCCGGAGGTGCACGGCATCCGCAAGTATGAAAAGCCCGTCATCCGGATCGACACGATTTTCGACGCGCTGCTGCGCCAGGGCAGGAAAACCTGCATCGTGGCGGACGACAAATGCAGCATGGGCAAGATCTTCCTGGAACGGGACATGGACTATTTCCTGTACCCCACCATCGAGGAAATCAACGCGAAGGCCTTCGATCTGATCCGCGAGGACCGGTATGACTTCATCTGCGTGTACAACGGCAACTACGATTCCCTGATGCACAAGCACGGACCGGAAGGGCTTGAGGCGCTCGCGGAGCTGCGCTGCAACGCGCGCACCTTCGGCGCGCTGTACGAGGCAGTCAAAACCCATTGGACCGGGCACAGCACCCTGCTCGGCTTCGCGATGGACCACGGCTGCCACGAAATCGACGGAGACTGCGGCGCGCACGGGCTGGACATGCCGGAAGACCTGAACATCACGCATTATTACACCGTGCTGTAGTACCTGTTCACAGGGTGAACAGGTACTGCGGGCTGGTACTCCGTACCCTCCATCCTTCGGGCGCAGTTCGAGATGGTGTCTGCTTCACTTCGTTCGCACACACCTATCTCTCACTGGGCTTCCGCCTC
>CADBNX010000418.1 GCA_902796115.1 uncultured Eubacteriales bacterium | reverse complement strand
CTGCCTCAGAAGAAAAAAATCAGAGATCCGTTTGAAGACAGGGTTTTGTATACGGTTGTCACGATCGTGCTGATCCTTTTTACGCTGATTGTTCTCTACCCCCTTATTTACGTAGTATCTTCCTCCATTTCGGCGGGCTGGGCGGTTTCAAGCGGCCGCGTCGTACTGCTTCCTGTAGATCCGACACTGGAGGGATACAGAACGGTCTTCGCACACCGGCTGATCGGTTCGGCTTACCGCAACACCATCTTTTATACGGTTGTCGGCACCATGATCAATCTTTTTGTGACCGTTACCTGCGCGTATCCGCTCTCAAGAAGAGATTTCCCCGTCCGCGGTTTCTTTATGAAGCTGTTCCTGTTCACCATGTTCTTCTCCGGAGGTCTGATTCCCACCTACATCCTGATGAGCAAAATCAAGTTTGTCAATACGGTATGGGCGATGCTGATTCCCGGAGCGCTTTCCGTATATAACATGATCCTGGTTCGAACCTTCCTGCAGAACAGTATCCCGGTTGAACTGCTGGAAGCGAGTCAGATCGACGGATGCAGCGATATCCAGTATTTCTTCAGCATCCTTCTGCCGCTGTCCAAACCGGTCATCGCCGTCGTTACGCTCTATTATGCGGTGGGCCACTGGAATTCCTACTTCAACGCAATGATGTATCTGAATGACCAGCAGCTTTATCCGCTGCAGATCATTCTCCGCCAGATTCTCGTCGCCAATCAGATCAGCCTGGAGGATCTGGTGGATGTGGAAGAAATGATTGCAAAACAAGGCCTTTCCGACATTCTCAAATACGCGCTGATCGTGGTGTCCACCGCTCCGATCCTCTGTGTGTATCCTTTCATTCAGCGTTATTTCATCCAGGGCGTCATGATCGGTTCCGTGAAAGGATAAACAGATCCATGCCGCATTATCAAACGATTTCGGACACGCTGCTGCGTCAGCTGAACGAGAGCATGTTCTCCGGTGCGTCCATCGAAATCGGTACGGCCGAAGGACCGCTATGGCGTTTCCAGTGCGGAACTGCGCTTCCGGAAGGGGCAGGTCCGCAAATCAAAGAAACTACGCTGTTTGATATGGCCAGCGTTTCGAAAGTTCTATCAGTCACGGCTGTCTGTCTTCGTCTGTTTGATGACGGGATCCTTACGCCGCAGGATGAGATGGGATTGTTTTATACCGGATTGCGGGATGAAGCGGCGCATATATCCATCGAGCGTCTTTTGACGCATACGAGCGGTCTTCCGGGCGGACAGTCGATTGTGGGAAGAGACAGGGAGCACATTGACGAAGAAATCCTGAAGCTCCCTTTTTCCTATGCTCCCGGCACACAGGTGCAGTACGCATGCCTCGGGTTCATTCTGCTCGGCTGCCTGCTGGAGAAAGTTTGCGGAAAAAAGCTTGACACCCTTGCCCGCGAAATGGTGTTTGAACCGCTGGGAATGACTCATACAGGCTACAGACCTCAGGGCGCCGATATCGCCGCAACTGCCATGGACGGCAGCGGGATCGGCACAGTCAATGATTATAACGCGCGTTATCTTGAAAGACCGGTCGGCAACGCCGGTGTTTTTTCGGATGCGGCTGACTGCGGAAAATTCGCCGCGATGCTGCTCAGAAAAGGCGCTCCCATCCTTTCCGGAGCGGTTCTTCTCTCCGCCAACCGGAACCTTACTCCCTGGAGCACGGAAGCGAGGGGATGGGGGTTTTACCGTTCACGGAACCGGGCAAAACCGGTATGCGACCTTTGTTCCGAAACGGCTTTCGGGCATACCGGATGGACCGGTCCCGGTATTCTTGCCGATCCGGAGCGGGGGCTCTATATCGCGCTTTTGATGAACCGTACCTGCGGCAGGAACGGTACGTATGAAGCGATGTGGCGTTCAAGGAGACTTGTGATGAATGCAGCAATGGCTGCAATGACAAAACAATAAACAGGAGGTCCATTCTCGATGTACATGCCCCTATGTCCGACGCCCTCATTCATCAGGGAGGGAGAAAACGGGTATTCCATACCCGCAGTCACCTGTGCAAGAATCAGCGGCAGTGTGCCATCTGATATGGCGGAGGAAATGAAAAGGCTCTGGCATGGTTTTACCTGCGGTACCGGCAAGCTGAAATTTGAAGCGGAAGACCTCGGAAGCTTTTCCGTCTGCTTTGGTGCCGCGGATGATCTGATGCTCTGCAGGGAAGACTCCTATGCCATCGAGGTCACTCCCCACGGCGCCCGGATCCAGGCCGTGGATGCGCGTGCGCTGATGCAGGGATGGAGCACGTTTGTCCAGCTTCTGTATCCCGTCAGCATGCAGAGCGGCAGTGAGGAATTCCGTATCAGTGAAGTATTCATTCGTGATCACAGTCCGCTTGCCCTGCGGATGATCCATGCATGCATCTTTCCGGAAACAACGCTTGAGATCCTGGAACGCACCATTCGTCTCGCGACATTCTACAAGTTTACGCATATCATCTTCGAGCCATGGGGAACCGTTCGTTTTGATACGCTTCCGGAAATGGGCTGGAAAGACCGTTCGATCGCAAAGGAGGATCTGCGCAGTCTGGCCAAACTGGCAAGGAGTCTTGGCCTTGAAGTGGTTCCGATGATCAATCATCTCGGGCACGCAACCCAAAGCCGCGGATGTGCCGGAAGGCATACCGTTCTGAATCAGGCACCGCGCTACGAAATGCTTTTTGAGCCGGATGGCTGGACATGGTGCCTTTCCGAGAAGGAAACGCACAGGATTCTGCGCGGGATCCGGGCGGAACTGATGGATATCTGCGGTGAAGGCGGATATTTCCATCTCGGGTGCGACGAAGTGGAATCCTATGCCAGCTGTCCGCGATGCCGAAACCTGGATAAAGTCAAGATGTTTGCGGACTGGATCAACGGCCTGAGCGAGGAACTGAACGGGCAGGGCAGACGGGCGATTATCTGGGGAGACGCGCTGCTGGAACAGGCACGCTGGCAGAGACCGAGTTATGCGACATCAAAACCCGAGCAGCAGACGCATCTCGCGCTGGATTCCCTGGATCGGATGGTCATGATTGCAGACTGGCAGTATTTTTTGACAGACGGAACCATGCCTACCGCGGAATACTTCAAGTCCATGGGATTTGACGTGCTTTCCTGTTCATGGGACCTTCCGGACAATGCGAAATCCCTGAGCTCTTCTGCGGATACACTGGGACTTGCCGGAACCATGCTGACAACCTGGCATCATCTGCCTGCGATGCTTCGCCACATCGACGCCTACGGTGCGCAGGCATGGCAGGGAAGCGCCTATGCGCCGCCGGCCTATGGTTTCGGAAGTTCTGCGATACTCCGGAAAGTGATGCCGCGCGAGCGCTTTGAAGAGAGCGGCTTTTATGCCATGGAGACGGACCCGTGGCCGCTCAAGCAGGTTCAGTAATTGAGAAAAGGAGAAAAAGAAATGTCTGAGAGAGCGGAAAAAATTCTGAAATACTTTGAGGCCGAAAAGGAATATGTCAGAAGGCGCGTGGAGTGCGGCATTGAACTGTACCGCAAGGGGGATATTGAGATTGTCGTCCGGGATGCAGACGGCAATCCGGTTCCGGGAGCAATAATCGACGCCGCGGAAACCAAACAGTCTTTCAAATTCGGCGCGAACACTTTTATGGTGGATGAACTGGAAAGCGAATGGAAGAATGAAACCTACAAAAAGCAGTTCGCCTCGCTGTTCAATCTCGGTACCGTTCCCTTCTACTGGCGCGATCTTGAGCCGGAAGAGGGAAAACCGCGTTTCGCGGCGGACAGCCCGAAGGTATACCGCCGTCCGGCGACAGACCTGTGCGTCGACTGGCTGGAGGGCGAAGGGCTGGAACCCAAGCTGCACTGCCTGAATTATGATCAGTTCAAGCCTGATTGGGTAAAGGGCGCACCGACTCCGGTACTGAAGGAAAAGCTCTCCAAACGGTTTCGTGAAATCGCGGAACGATATTCCAAAAGGATCCCGATGATCGAAGTGACCAATGAAACCTTCTGCGTGCAGGCACCCGGAAAGGCAAGCGATTTCTTCCTCTCCGACGAATTCGTACCGTGGAGTTTCCGTGAAGCGTTCAAATACTTCCCGGGAAATAAACTCATCATCAATGAAGCCGGTGTGGAATGGGATGCGAGCAATGCGAATACCGGCAGGAATCCCTATTATATGCAGGTAAAGGAACTGCTCGAAGCACAGGTGCCCGTACACGGCATCGGCATGCAGTTCCACTCCTTTGTGCCGCAGGATAAAGAAATCGAACATTTCTGCAAGTATTACAGCCGGTATAACCCCGAATACCTGTGCGCGGTCATGGACCGGATGGACATGCTGAATCTGCCGCTGCAGATCACGGAGATGACGATCCCGGCATATTCCGACGGGGAAGAGGATGAAGCCATTCAGGCGGAAATCCTGAGAAATGTATATTCCCTTTTCTTTGCGCAGAAAGGAATGGAAGCCGTTATCTACTGGAACCTTCCGGACGGATATGCCTACCGTGCCGAACCCGGCGATATGACATGCGGAGAAAACGTATTCTACGGCGGGCTGGTACGCTTCGATTTCAGTGAAAAACCGGCTTACAAACTGCTGAAAAAGATGATCAAGGAAGACTGGATGACCAGAGCACAGCTCGTGACCGGTGACAGCGGCAATACCGTTCTGCACGGTTTTGGCGGGGACTACGACATCACGGTTTCAATGGGGGAAAAGACTGTCCATACATCTCTGACACTTAAGGAAGGAAAACGCGGCACGGTAGAGATCCAAATCTGATTCCGGATGATTTGACGCACAGGAGCCATCAAAAAACCCATCTGTCAATTGATGTGAATCACTTACAGATGGGTTTTTGATTGGGAAAGCGTTTATTGACTTCCGGAAAGGCAGGATGCTTTACATTTTTCCGCTCAGGCGTTTGAGCAGATCGCTTTGGGAATGAATCCCGTAGAGCATCTGGACCAGCGTGGCATAGGATTTCCCCGGAACCTGCATCAGGGTTTCCCTGACCATGTTTTCCAGTACTTTTTCATCTTTTGACAGCATCAGTTCATCACGGCGGGTTTCGCTCGTGTCCGGATTGATGACCGGGAACATGCGTTTTTCACCCGGAATCCGGATCAGTTCGGCTGTCATGTTTGAAGTGCCCTTAAACTCATCGATGATATTTTCATTGATGGAACTTCCGCCGGTTTGCATCGTAGCGATAATCGTCAGCGAGCCGCCCTCACGAAGATTCCTTGCCGCACCGAAGAAGCGCTTTGCGCGAACCAGTGAACCGAGCGCAAGTCCGCTCTGAAGAGTTCTTGAATTTGCGGGAGCCATGGTATTGTAGGCAAGACAGAGATTTGTCAGAGAATCCGTCAAAAGAATAACGTCTTTTTTTGCTTCCGCAAGCCGCATTGCATGTTCAAGCGCCAATTCCGCAATATGCGCCGTCGCTTCCGGCTGAGAATCAAAATTCGCGTGGATGACTTCTCCCTTTACGCTTTCCTTCAGAGCAGTCACTTCTTCCGGTCTTGATCCGAGCAGCAGAAGCATGACATGGGCTGAGGGATATTTTGTTTCGATGGCAAGCGCCAGTTTCTGGATCAATTCGCTTTTTCCGGAACGGGTCGGTGCTGAAATCAGTGCACGCTGACCGAAACCGATCGGACAGAGAAGATCAATGGCGTTCAATGCTGGATCCGACATAGACTCGCACAGAACGATTCTCTGCTTCGGATAAATTGCCGTCAGATTCTCGAAAGCCACACGGTTTCCGGCTTCTTCCGGTGCCATCCCGTTGATTTCCGTGATATACAAGAGCGCACTGTACCGTTCATTCTCATGCTGAGGACGTGTTTTCCCCTGAATGAAATCTCCGTTTTTTAAGCCGAAGCGGCGGATTTGCGCGTTGGCTACATAGACGTCGTTTTTTCCGGGCTGATAATTGCTGACCCTGAGGAAACCATATCCGTCGGAATGGATTTCAAGGATTCCCTCAGCATCACCGCATTCACCCGTGGCAAGCAATTCAGACACCGCTGTACTGGTATCTCCGGAGCTCTGCGCAAAGTCGTTGATTTCCTGCTGTGTAGGCGTGAAGCTGCTGATACTCTGAGACATATAACCGCCGGCGAGGAAGGAATGATCGTCGCTTCCGGAAGCACTTTTTCCGTCGGAGGGTTCAGCCGGTCCGAAACGGCCGGAAGGCGCCTGCTGCATCTGCGGTTTTGATGCGGAGAGTTCCGGCTTTGCCGCACTGTAAACACGCTGTCCGAAACGGACGACATCCTGAGATGACCTTTCCATTGCCGAAGGGCCGCGAAGGGGAGAGGCGCCCCATGAGGAAGTCCTCGGCGTATAGGAGGACGTACCTCCGGGAGACTGATAAACACGCGGGTTATGCCATGTACGGCTCCCTTCGAGTGTGAATGCGGGTGCTTTGCTGCTGATCGAAGAAAGCGGGGAAGCCGCTGCTGAAGGTTTTTCCGCCGCAGAGGGCTGCGAGATCGAAGTGATCGGCCTTGTTAAGGGCGAGCGGTTAACCGTTAAAACGGGAATATCATCTTCTTCATCATCGCTGATGATCGAAGCGGTACGGAACTGGTGCGGAACCGGATTCTCCCGGGGAGAGACGGAATCGGATTCCTGTTCTTCCGTTTCCCGGGCGGCTGTTTCCAATTCCGTGAGATCGGAAACGCCTTCCACAAGCGCATCGATGATTCTCTGTTTTGTAGCGTTCGACGCAACCCTGATCCCGCGGTCCTTCGCAAGCTGTTTCAATTCGGTTACGGTAAGGCTTTCATAGTTCTCACTCATGAGAGACTCTCCTCCTGGTGCGGCCTGTTTTAAGCAACAGTGCACATGTCATGGAAGCTGCTTTTCAAGTCAGCCGGATTCGCGAAAAGGCCTATAACTGCCTGTAATGAAATGCGGGATTTGGCAGTACACAACAATTCGCTGACTTCGGATATCATAACAGAAATCGGAGCGGTTTTCAATCAATTTTCAGAAATTCATAGGATATATACAGTTATTTGGTTTGAATTTGGCCTATTTCCCCACACAGAATTTTGAAAAAATATCATCCAGCAGCATCTCATCCATCCGGTCTCCGGTAATATCGGACAGATTGTCTGCCGCCTCACGCAGGTGCGCGGCGGCGGTATCGAGCGGCACTCCGGCGTCCAGCGCGTCAAGGAATGCCTGAAGGCAGAAAACAGCTTTCCTGGCAAGCCCGATATGCCTTTCATAGCAAAGCTGCCCCTCATGAGCGTGCTGCGTATGCAGAGCGATGGCATGCTTCAGATCATCGATACCCTCTCCTGTTTTTGCGGATACGGCAATCGTTTGCTCCCGGTGGAATACGCGCTGTGCACAGGCAAGATCACTTTTGTTGCAGACCAGAATATGGGGCATATCCCGTATGATTTCCCAGATGCCCGCCTCCTCACCGCAGTCGGAATCCTGCGCATCCAGCACAAGAATGGCCAGGTCCGCCGATGAAACCGCACTCTTCGCACGCTCGATCCCGATGCGTTCAATCGTTTCGCTGCTGTCCCTGAGGCCGGCCGTGTCGCGGATTGTTACTTTTACTCCGTTAAGCTGTATACTTGCCGAGACTATATCCCTTGTCGTTCCCGGAATATCGGTAACGATGGCGCATTCTTCTCCGGTAATCGCGTTCAGCAGGGACGATTTGCCCACGTTTGTTTTTCCGCACAGTACGACATTCAATCCGTCTGACAAAAGCCGGGCGCTTCTTTCATCGCAGGCTTCACTCAGTTCGACGCATACGGCTTTGATTCTTTCGCGCATGGAAGCACAGGCGTCTTCTTCGTCGATTTCTTCAGGATAATCGATGGATGCCTCAATGCCGGAAAGGATCCCGGTCAGATTGTCAAGGATGGGCCTGATGAAGCCGCATACACCGCCGCTGAGCAGCCGCAAAGCGCTTCGTCCTGCCGCGTCCGAATCCGCCCGGATGATGCCCATGACTGCTTCTGCCCGGCTCAGATCGATCCTGCCGTTGATAAATGCACGGAATGTGAATTCACCCGGATCGGCTGTGCGGATCCCGAACCTGTTCAGCGCGGACATCAGCTTTTTCGAAACCCATGCGCCGCCGTGAAACTGAAACTCTGCTACGTTTTCACGGGTATAAGTCTTCGGCGCGTACATCATGACTGCCATGCATTCGTCCGAACAATCGGGCATCTGCAGATGCCCATACATCAGCTGATGATCCCGGTATGGGGGCTTTACGGAAAAAAAGTGCGAAATCGTCTCTTCCGCTCTCTCTCCGCTGACCCGGATAATCGCGATACCGCTTTCACCCTGTGCTGTCGCCGGCGCTGCTATCGTATCCTGCTGGAAACGCAAAAAATTCCACCTCCGTAAAAAGAACCGGGAGCGGCTGCTCCCGGATAAGGGAAAACCTTTTCTGTTATTCCGGCTTTCTGCCGATCACGGCTTTGATCCTGCGTACGCCGGCCGAAGATGATTCTTCTTTCTGAATCCTGAAAGAAACAAGATCTCCCGTATTGGAAGCATGCGGGCCGCCGCAGATTTCCTTGGAAAAACTGCCCATGGTATATACCTTGACGCGGTCTCCGTATTTATTTTCAAACAAACCCATAGCGCCGGAAGCTTTCGCTTCCGCAAGCGTCATCTCTTCAAGCGTTACGGGCACTTTCGCCCGGATCGCCTCGTTCACAAGATCTTCCACTTCCTTCAGCTCTTCCGGCGTCATTTTTCTGCCGAAGGTAAAGTCAAAGCGAAGCCTTTCGGGAGTGATATTGCTGCCATTCTGATGAACGTCATTGCCAAGCACTTTCCGAAGCGCAGCATGAAGCAGATGAGTGGCCGTATGAAGACAGGCGGTCTGTTCGCTCGAATCCGCCAATCCGCCTTTAAAACGCTGTTCCGCACCTGCGTGGCTCGTTTCCTGGTGCTTCTTAAAGCGCTCGTCGAAATCCTGTTTATCGATCTTCAGACCGTGCTCAGCGGCAAGCTCCATCGTCATCTCGATCGGGAAGCCATAGGTATCATACAGTTTAAACGCGCTCCTGCCATCCATGGTATCCAGCTTTTCAAGTATCTTCTGCAGATGATCCAGCAGAATCTCCGAATCGCTCTGACCGGAGACATAAGCTTTCAATTCTGCGATGATTTCCTGCATTTCGGGGGTCGGCCGCAGTTTTGCCGCTGCGGTTTCAGCGGCATTTTTCGCTTCCGGCGATCCTGCGCGGAGCGCATCTGCCGCGCTCTGAATCAGTCCTCGCGTCGCGCTGATGGAAGAAAGCACCTTTTCAAACTCTTTCATGCCCTGCTTCAGCGTTTTCTGGAATCGCTGCTCCTCAAGCAGGAGCTGCTCCAGGACAAAGCTTCTGTGTTCTTCCAGTTCCGGATAGACGTCTTTATACTGGTTGCAGATCACTTCCGCGATAGCGGCGGTAAAGCCTTCTTTCAGCCCGATCTGCATTCCGAAACGGACCGCCCGGCGGATCAGTCTTCTCAGGATATACCCCTGATCCACATTGCTGGGCGTTACCGCACGGTTGTCACCCAGAATAAAGGTGGCCGTCCTCAGATGATCGGCGATGATCCGGAAAGACTTTGTGATTTCGGGCGATTCCCCGTAATTCCTGCCGGAAAGCTCCGCGATTTTCGCCAGGATGTTTTCAAACAGATCCGTTTCATAAACGGAACCTTTGCCGGTCAGCACGCAAATCGTCCGTTCAAGCCCCATTCCGGTGTCCACATTCTTCTGTTCGAGCGGAATAAAGCTGCCGTCCCTCTGCTTATTATACTGCATGAACACGTCGTTCCAGATTTCAAGGTATGCTCCGCAGCTGCAGTCCGGACCGCATTTCGGACCGCAGGGCTTCTTCACGATCATGAACATTTCCGTATCGGGGCCGCAGGGACCGGTAATGCCCGCAGGCCCCCACCAGTTATGCTTTTTCGGAAGATAGAACAAATGATCTTCCTTAACCCCGCAGGAACGCCACAACGATGCCGCTTCTTCATCACGCGGACAATCGCTGTCTCCTGCGAATACGGTAAAGGCAAGCTTATCTTTATCAATGCCGAGCCACTCTTCACTGGTCAGGAATTCCCAGCTCCATGGAATCATTTCTTTTTTGAAATAATCGCCAAGACTCCAGTTGCCCAGCATCTCAAAGAAAGTGAGATGACTCATATCGCCGACTTCATCGATGTCCGCTGTACGGATGCATTTCTGGACATCGGTAAGCCTGGTGCCCTGCGGATGCTTCTGACCGAGAAGATAGGGCACAAGCGGATGCATTCCCGCCGTTGTAAAAAGAACGGTGGGATCATTCTCCGGAATTACGGAAGCGGAAGGAATGACGGCATGGCCTTTTTCCTGAAAAAAACGAAGAAACAGGGAACGGAGTTCATTGGCAGTAAGTGCTTTCATATGCAATCTCCTTAATAATATGAAATTACAGGAATTATAGTATGGCTTCCATCGGTTGTCAAGATGTATGAAAACATGGTATAATTGGTTTTGCTGCAGGTATCCGCATGGTTTGCGTCATCGATCTCATCCTGCTCCGGAAAGCCTGCCGCGAAACAAATGCCCCGATTTTCAGAATATGTAAGGAGCTTCGTATCCATGTTTAACGCAATCAGGAAAATCTTCGGATTGAGTGAAGAAAAACAACTCAGACCTTTGATAAAGCAGGCCGAAGCGATTGAAGCGCTGGCGGATGAATATGCCGCGCTGAGCGATGACGCGCTCAGTGCCAAAACCTCTGAATTCAAAGAAAGATACGCAAAAGGTGAAACCCTCGACCAGCTTCTGACAGAGGCTTTTGCGACCGTACGCGAAGCCTCGAGGCGAACGCTTGGGCTGTATCCGTTCAAAGTTCAGCTGATCGGCGGTATCGTGCTGCACCAGGGCCGGATTGCCGAAATGAAAACAGGAGAGGGCAAGACGCTCACAGCGACGCTCCCCGCATATCTGAACGCTTTGACCGGAAACGGCGTTCATATCGTGACGGTCAACGATTATCTGGCTTCTTTTCAGGGCGAAGAAATGGGAAAACTCTTCCGGTTCCTCGGAATCAGCGTCGGCATCATCACCCATGACCTGAACAGCGATCAGCGAAAAGAGGCTTATGCCTGCGACATTACATACGGCACCAATAACGAGATGGGATTTGATTATCTTCGTGATAATATGGTGCTGTACGAAAAAAACATGGTACAGCGCGGACATGCCTTTGCCATTGTCGATGAAGTAGACTCGATCCTGATCGATGAAGCAAGGACTCCTTTGATCATTTCCGGACAGGGTGAAAAATCCACGGATATGTATGACAAGGCGAACAATTTTGTGATCCGTCTCAAAAAAGAAGAGGATTACACCATCGACGAGAAAGAAAAAACAGCGGTATTCACGGAGCAGGGCACCAGAAAAGCGGAAGCGGCTTTCGGCATCGATAATCTTTCCGATCCTGAAAACAATGATCTGAACCATTATCTGATTCAGGCTCTGAAGGCAAACACACTGATGAAACTGGACGTGGATTACGTCGTTCAGAACAACGAAGTCATCATCGTGGATGAATTCACCGGAAGACTGATGATCGGCCGACGTTTCTCCGACGGACTGCATCAGGCGATCGAAGCGAAGGAGCATGTGAAGGTACAGCGGGAAAGCAAGACGCTGGCTACCATCACATTCCAGAACTACTTCCGGATGTATAAGAAGCTTTCGGACATGACCGGTACGGCAAAAACCGAAGAAGAAGAGCTTCAGGGAATCTACAGCCTTGATGTCGTTCAGATCCCGACGAACAAACCCATGATCCGTGTTGATATGAACGACATGATCTACAGGACGAAAAAAGGAAAGTACGAAGCCGTAATCGAAGAAATCGTGAAAAGGCATCAGACAGGCCAGCCCATCCTCGTCGGTACGGTATCTGTCGAAGTCAGCGAACTGCTGAGCCATATGCTGAGCATGCGGGGGATCCAGCATGAAGTACTCAATGCGAAACACCACGCGCGCGAGGCTTCGATCGTTGCCCAGGCCGGTCATTTCGGAGCCGTGACCATCGCAACCAATATGGCCGGACGCGGAACCGATATTCTGCTCGGCGGAAACCCGGATTTTCTTGCGCGGCGCTCTCTGAGGCAGGAAGAAGTTCCCGAAGAAATCATCGAAGAGGCGGTTGGATTCAGCGAAAATGTTTCCGAAGAGGTGCTCGAAGTACGGAAAAAATACCGCGAGCTGCGCGATCAGTATAAGGTACGGACGGATGCCGAACATGAAAAAGTCGTACAGGCCGGCGGCCTTCATATCATCGGTACGGAGCGCCATGAAAGCAGGCGTATCGACAACCAGCTCCGAGGCCGTTCCGGCCGTCAGGGGGACCCCGGTTCAAGCCAGTTTTTCATTGCGCTTGAAGATGATCTGATGCGGCTTTTCGGCGGTGAGAGGATCGAAAACCTTGTCGGGCGTCTGGGCATGGATGATCAGAGTCCGCTCGAGGCGGGACTGCTGACGCGTCAAATCGAAAATGCACAGAAGAAAGTGGAAAGCCGGAACTACGATATCCGTAAGCATGTGCTGCAGTATGACGATGTCATGAACCAGCAGCGCGGAATCATCTACGGTCAGCGTCTTCAGGTGCTGCGCGGCGAAAATATGAAAACCGTGATCCAGGACATGGAAAAATCACTGATCACGGAAGCCGTACAGAGATACTGCACCGGAGAAAACACAGGGGAATGGGATGTTTCCGGACTCGCCGAGTACGTGGAGCGTCTGTGTATTCCTTCCGGAACCATCGCGGCGAACTCGGATGCGATTTCATCCTTTGCCGGGCAGCAGGATATGACGGATTTCCTGATCCGTGAGGCGGAAAGGTATTATTCCGGACGGGAGAAACAGATCGCGGACGCGGGCTTTGATATGCGGGAAATCGAGCGGGCTGTGCTTCTCCGGGCTGTGGACGTGCGCTGGATGGATCATATCGACGCGATGGATCAGCTGCGGGACGGGATCGGGCTGAGAGCGTACGGACAGAAAGATCCGGTAAACGAGTACAAACTGGAAAGCTACGATATGTTCGAAGAACTGGTGCACCTGATCCGTGAGGACACCGTTCGCAGACTCTGCATGGCAAGGATCGACCGGGCCCCCGAAAGAAAAGCCGCAGTCAGAGTGACCGCGGATAACCGCAGCGTCCAGCCGGCGTCGGGGGCTTCCGGCGCCCGTCCGCAGCCCGCTAAAAAACCGTACATCGCCGCTGAGAAAATCGGCCGCAACAGCCCCTGTCCATGCGGAAGCGGCAAGAAATATAAAAACTGCTGCGGAAAAAACGCATAATACACCCGGATAAAGAGAAACGGACGGTGAGATCATGATTATTGAATTGGAACAGTTTGCAGGCAGGCTTACGGACGCCGAAAAAAAGCTGTCTGAAATCAAAGAAGGTCTTCATACCGGTCAGATGCAG
>CADBNX010000417.1 GCA_902796115.1 uncultured Eubacteriales bacterium | reverse complement strand
TATCCGCGCCCCTATATGATTTGTTTTGATCACTGCAGCCATGTGAGGGTGCAGGACGTCACCCTGGTCAATTCGCCCTTCTGGACCGTGCATCCCTATTGCTGCGAGGATGTGGCCGTGCAGGGCATCACCATTCATAATCCGTGGGATTCGCCCAATACCGACGGCATCAATCCGGACAGCTGCCGCGATGTGAGGATCACGGACTGCACCGTGGACGTGGGGGACGACTGCATTACCCTGAAGGCCGGCACGGAGGATACCGTCGATCCGCCGCCCTGTGAGAGGATCATCATCAGCGGCTGTCATCTGCTGCACGGACACGGCGGCATCGTGCTGGGAAGCGAAACCTCCGGCGGGATCCGGAACGTGGTGGTGAGCAACTGCATCCTTCATGAAACGGACCGCGGCATCCGCCTCAAAACCCGGCGGGGCCGTGGCGGCACGGTGGAGGGACTGCAGGTGTTCAACCTGATCATGGACGGGGTCATGTGCCCCTTCGTGTTCAATATGTACTATTACTGCGGTCCGGGCGGAAAAGAGGAAAGCGTCCGCACGAAAGCGCCGCAGCCCATTGGGGATCGTACGCCGGTTTTGCGGGACGTATCGATCTCCGGCGTGTCGGCCAGGAACTGCACCGCCTGCGCGGGCTTTTTCTACGGCCTGAGCGAACAGCCGGTCGAGGGCGTCACCATGCGGGATGTCCGGGTGGAAATGGCTTCCGGCGCCGCGAAGTGCAGGCCCGCCATGATGGACGACTGCCCGGAGATGTCCGGCGCGGGCTTTTTCCTGCGGAACGTCCGTAGGGCGTGCTTCTCCAACGTGACCGTGCTGAACGGACAGGGAGAAGCCTTCGATACCGATTCGTCCGTCGAACTGGACAGATAAGAAAGGGGATGCGCATATGCTGATCGTCACAACGGAAACCGTTCAGGGAAAGGACCTGGAAATGCTGGGCCTGGTCAGGGGAAGCACCATTCAAACCGTCAACGCCTTCCGCGATATCGGCGCGGGGCTGAAAACGCTGGTCGGCGGAGAACTGAAAAAGTACAACGATATGATGAGCAAGGCACGCGAGATCGCAACGGAACGGATGACGGAAGAAGCACAGCGCCTCGGCGCGGACGCGATCGTGTGCGCGCGCTACGCGACCTCCGCCATCATGTCAAGCGCCGCGGAAGTCATGGCCTACGGCACGGCGGTCAAATTCCTGTAACCGGGTGCCGTTTCGTCTTCAAGGATTCCCTCTTCGGTTCTGCGGGCGGAGGAGGGAATCATTTTCAAGGGCGGAGAAGCGGCATTGCCGGCGGAAAACCGATCAGAAAGGACCGATAAAAAAGATGAAACCGAAACTGCGGATCGGGTTTGTCGGCTGCGGGCAGTTCTGCAGGGCGTTTGTGCCGCTGTTTCAGGCGCATCCGGCGGTGGAATACACGGCAGTCACCGACAAATTCCCGGAAAGATGCCGGGAATATGATGCGCTGTTTCACGTGGACAGGATCTACGATTCTTTTGAACAGATGATCGCTTCCGATGAGATCAACGCGGTTGCCATCTTTTCGCAGCGGGACACGCATGGCCGGATGGCGATCGAAGCGCTGAAAGCCGGAAAACATGTCTACAGCGCGGTGCCCATGGCGACGGATATCGGGGAGATCCTGGAAATCGTCCGGCTGGTCCGGGAAACGGGTCTGACCTATTCGATGGGAGAAACCGGCATCTACCGTCCCGCTGCGATTTTCTGCAGGCGGAAATACGCGTCCGGCGAGATGGGGGAGATGGTTTATGCGGAGGCGCAGTATAATCATGACATGAGGCATCTCTACCATACCTTCCGGTATACCGAAGGGGAAAAGTGGCGCATGATGGCCGGCCTGCCGCCGTTTTACTATCCCACGCATTCCACCTCGATGGTGCTGTCCGCGGCCGGTACATATGCGAAAAAGGTTTCTGCCTTCGGTTATACGGATACCGTGGATCGGGATATCTTCGGCGCGGGCAGGAATTACTGGGACAATCCCTTTTCCAATTCCTCCATGATGCTGCAGCTTGCTAACGGCGCGATCGCGCGCATCAGTGAAAACCGCCGCATTGCCTGGAATACGCCGCCCACGTATATTTCCTGTTTTCATGGCACGAAAGCGTCATATGAATGCTCCCTGGTGCAGCACAGCTATATCACGATGCCGGACAGGGAAGTGTATTTTGAGGATGTCAGCGATCTGCTGAATCCCGCGGAACTGACGGCGCACCGCGGCGAGAGCGGGTTCATGCAGAAGGTGATCCGGGGCGAGTGGTCGGGCGGGGAAGCGCCGATCCAGATGACGGAGCGTCTTCCCGAAGAACTGAAGCCGCTTCCGACCCATCACGCGGGAACGCACAAATTCATGGTGGATGATTTCTGTCAGGCATACTGGGCGGATGTGCTTTCTCCGACAAACGCATGGCAGGCGGCGCGGTACAACCTGCCGGGGCTGACAGCGCACCGGAGCGCCATGGAAGGCGGTACGCTGATGGAGGTTCCCGATCCGGGAGATCCGCCGTCCGGAATGCAGACGCTTTCGCCGGACAGGCCGAAGCAGGTGAAGGATTACCGGGAATAACCGGAAGGAAACTGCCCGCGGGCAGCCGCTGCCCGATGCTCTCTGAAATCTGTTTGACAGCGAGGTGCGAAACATGGAAAAACTGCCGCAGCTGATCATGCGAAATCCGGATATCACGGTGCTTCCGGAACTGATCCTTCCGGAAGGGATGCAGCTTCATACCCATATTCCCGGGGAGGAAAAGAACTGGGAAGAGGTGATCGAAAGCGCGTTCGGCAGCCGTTTTGATTTCGATTTTCTGATCCGGATGGGCGGATACAGGCCGGAGTATGTACAGTATATCCGGCACGGAGACAGGGATATCGCCACGGCAGCGGCGGTGGAGAATCCCGCTTATCCTCACGAGGGATGGTTCCGGATGGTAGGGGTACGGAGCGAGGCGCGCGGCCTGGGCGCGGGAAGACTGGTATGTCTTGCCGCGCTGCATTCCCTGCGCCGGCGCGGGTACGTCTCCGCGGTGCTTTCCACGGACGACTGGCGTATCCCGGCAATCTGCCTGTACCTTTCCCTCGGCTTTCGGCCGCTGTTATGCCACGAGAGCCATCCGGAACGCTGGGAAAACGTACGGAAAGAGATGGAAAAAGCCGGAAGAAAAGCGGATTTTTGATTGGAAACCGCGCGGCAGAGCACAGCATGACGCGTTCGAAACAGGCCCGGGTTCCGGAAGAAACTGACGGACCGGGGAAGAAAGCGAGAGGTGAATGAGATGCCCATCCTGGCGGCTTTTATGGTTCCTCACCCGCCGATGATCATTCCGGAAATCGGAAAGGGAAGCGAGGAACAGATTGCGGAAACCGTCCGCGCGTATCGGAAGATCGCGTCCGAAATCGCGCGCCTGCGCCCGGAAACGATCATCCTGTCCAGCCCGCATACCGTGATGTATTCGGATTACTTCCACATATCGCCCGGGAACGGAGCCGCGGGGGATTTCGGGAATTTCGGCGCGCCGGACGTATCCTTTCGTGAGCAGTATGATACCGTTCTGAGGGACAGGATCTGCGCCATTGCGAAAGAAACGGGTTTTCCCGCCGGTACGCTGGGAGAAAGGGAGAAAAAGCTGGATCACGGGACTATGGTGCCGCTTTGGTTCATCCGGCAGCAGTTCCGGGATTTCCGTCTGGTGCGCGTCGGTCTGTCCGGCCTGTCTCTGGCGGAGCACTATTGCTTCGGACAGATCATCAGGCTTGCGGTCGGGGATACCGGACGCAGGGCGGTATACGTCGCCAGCGGGGATCTTTCCCATAAGCTGCAATCGTACGGGCCGTACGGCTTTGCGCCGGAAGGACCGGAATACGACAAACGGATCATGGACGTCTCCTCCCGTGCGGCGTTCGGCGAAATGCTGGATTTTGAGGAGAGCTTCTGTGAAAAAGCCGCGGAATGCGGGCACCGGTCCTTTGTGATCATGGCAGGCGTGCTGGACGGACTGTCGGTGCGGGCGGAAGCGCTCTCCCATCAGGATGTGACGGGGGTCGGATACGGCATCTGCTGCTTTTATCCCGGGGAAGTGTCGAAAGAGAGAAACTTCCTGGCGCAGTGGAGAAAAAAACAGGCGGACAGGCTGAAGGAGCGCCGGGCGCAGGAAGATTGCTTCGTGCGGCTCGCACGGGAGACGATCGAGAAGTATGTCACTTCCCGTGAGCGGAATACGGTGCCGGACTGGGTGACGCCTGAGATGCGGGAAAAAAAGGCCGGTGTGTTCGTTTCGATCCATAAGGAAGGCCGGCTGCGGGGATGCATCGGAACGATCCTGCCCGCTTACGGCTGCGTCGCGGAGGAGATCAT
>CADBNX010000416.1 GCA_902796115.1 uncultured Eubacteriales bacterium | reverse complement strand
GTGAAGCCGGCAGGCACGCCGGCCACTTTCGCGCAGGCACTGAAGGATATGCCGGACGGAAACCTCGCCATGATCGAAGTCGCAGGCGAGTATGCGGGCGATGAAGCCATGAAAGCGCTGCGGAAAGGACTGAACGTGTATCTCTTTTCCGATCATGTGCCGCTTTCCACGGAAGCCGCGCTGAAACAATATGCCGCAGGACGGGGACTCCTCGTGATGGGTCCCGACTGCGGACTGTGCTTCCTGGACGGAGTCGCGATCGGACTGTGCAGCAAAACACGCCGGGGCAGCATCGGCATCGTCGGAGCCTCCGGCAGCGGCATGCAGGAAGTGATGTGCATCATTCACCGTCTGGGCTCCGGCATCTCGCAGGCGATCGGAACAGGAGGCCGCGATCTGCGGGACGAGGTCGGCGGCATCACCATGCTTCAGGGCATCGAACTGCTTGAAAACGATCCGGACACAAAAGTGATCGTTCTCATTTCCAAGCCGCCTGCCCCCCGTACGATGGAAAAGGTGCTCGAACGCGTCAGAAAGTGCCGCAAGAGCGTCGTGGTTCAGTTCATGCACGGAGATGCGGAAATCATCCGGGAGCACGGCGCATATCCTACAGCAACCTTCAGGGAAACCGCACTGGCGGCCGTCGCCTTTGCCCGGGGCGCAAAACCCGCGCCTTACGCCGCGGAAGCAAACAAACCTCTGGCCGAAAAGCTCTGCGGCCGTCTTTCCGCGAAGCAGAAATACCTGCGCGGCTTATACTGCGGCGGCTCCCTGGCCGAGGAAGCGCTGGCGCTTCTTTCGGAAGATTTTTCTCCGCTGTATTCCAATGACGTTTTCGGCAGCATCCGGCCCCTTGAAAACCCGTTTGAAAGCAAAGGCCACTGCCTGATCGACATGGGTGCCGAGGAGTTCACCCGCGGCCGGCCGCATGTGGCGATCGATCCCTCGATCCGCCTCGAGCGCTTCCGGCAGGAAATGCGCGATCCGGAAACCGCGGTGATTCTCATGGACGTGCTGCTGGGGTACGCGCTGCACGAGGATCCGGCGGGTATGCTCGCGCCGCTGATCCGAAGCTGTCTGGCCGAGGCGGCAAAGGAAGGGCGTTTCGTATGCGTGATCATCGCGCTGTGCGGAACGGACCTGGATCCGCAGGGATACGCAAAGCAGAAAGAAATCCTGGAATCTTCCGGCGCGCTCGTGTTTGACAGCAACGAGGAAGCCGCCGTGCTGGCCCGTGAGATTCTGATTTGTAAAAAGGAAGTGGACAGGCAATGAATATCCTGGGAGAAAAAGTAAACGCCATCAACGCAGGCCCGGATGTCTTCGCACAGGCGCTCGTTCAGCAGAACGTCCGTGTCACGCAGCTGGACTGGCGTCCCGAAACAAAACCGCAGCTGTCAGCCGCTCTCCGCAGCCTGATGGATTCCCTTGCCGATACGCTTTCGGAGAAGATCGACCGCGCGAACAGCCTGGTGGTCGACCGGCTCAAAAACAGCGATCCGTACTGGATCGGCATGAAGCCCGCGATCGAATGCGTACCGGATATGCATGAAGGACTGATCCTTCACGCCGGCCCCGAAATTTCCTGGGAAAGGATGTGTCAGGCCCAGCAGCAGGGCGGCATCAACGGCGCGCTGTTTGAGGGGTACGCGAAAACGGAAGAAGAAGCCAGACAAAAACTGGAAAGCGGGGAAATCGAGTTCCGTTCCGCCAACGATTATCACATCGTTGCGCCCGGTTCCGGTATCACGACACCGTCGCTTGTGGTGAACATCGTGGAAGACCGCAATACGGGAAGCCGGGGGTACTGCGTCCCCTTTGAAGGGCCCAACCGCGGCGGACTGGGCGGCTGGGGCATTTACAATCCGGATGTGGAGCAGTTCCTGAGCCTGATCCGGGACACGATCGCTCCGACCTTTACGCGCCTTCTGGAACAGACGGGCGGACTGGCGCTGCGGCGTATTTTCATCCGCGGTGTGGAAATGGGCGACGAGCTGCATTCCCGACAGGATGCCTGCGGACTGATCGCCGTCAACGAAATGATGCGGCTGCTCTTCGAGTCGGACCTTCCCTACGCGGCCCGCAAAGCCTGTGTGGATCTGATGTACGGCACCGTACGGTATTTCCATCCGCTCGGTATGGCTTCCGCCATGGCAGTGCTTGAAAGTGTGCGCTCTGTCCCCTACTCCACAGTCGTATCCGCCATGGAAGGAAACGGGGTGGACTACGGCATCAAGCTTTCCGGTACCGGAAACCGCTGGTATACCGCGCCTTCGCCTTATGCGGAGGGAGGCGCGCTGGTGGCAGCGAATATCGACAAAAACGAGATCCTGCCCTGGATCGGCGACAGCTGTATGCTGGAATGCTGCGGACTGGGCGGCTTTGCCGCGGCGGCGGCTCCGGCCGTGATGCGGGCGCAGAACAAAACCTGGTCAGACGGCATCGGGCAGTCCAGAGCGATGGAAGAAATCTGCCTTGCAAGCCACCCGTACTACCTGCTTCCCGGCCTGGATTATCAGGGTTCTCCCACGGGGATCGACGCCAGAAAGGTTCTTGAAAGCGGAATCGTGCCCGTGATCCACGGCGGGATCATCGCGAAAAACCTGCGCAGGCTCGGTTCCGGCGGAACAAAAGTACCCATGGAATGCTTTGTCAAAGCGATCGAAGGATTTGCTCAGCAATACAAAAACGATTCATTGTAAGGAGGAAAAAAGGATGTTTGAACGCAGCAAATGGGATTTCGGTGTCGCCAGTGTCACAAGGGACGGCCTGCTCTACGGACTGGGCTACACCAAAGAGGAAGTCAAAAAGCCCTACATCGCCGTTGTGAATTCCTGGAACGAGTACAACCCCGGCCATATCCACCTGAAGGAGCTTGCCGAACGCGCGAAACAGGGCATCCGGGAGGCCGGCGGCCTGCCCTTTGAAGTGGTCACGACAGGGCTGTGCGACGGCATGGTATTGAAGGATCCGCGGTACATCGAACTGCCCAGCCGCAACCTGATCGCCGACGAAGTGGAGCTCAATGTGGAAGCCAATATGTTCGACGGCATGGTGCTCCTTTCCACCTGCGATTCGATCGTGCCTGGCCACCTGATGGCAGCGGCGCGGTGCGATATCCCGACGGTCATGGTAACGGGAGGCTATATGCCGCACTGCCGTTTCCGGGGCAAGGAAGTCGGCCTGAGCGAAGTGACGCTGAAGGTAGGTAAGGTGGTTGAAGGTTCCTATCCCATGGAAGACTTCGAGGAGCTGAATTACTGTGCGCACGCCGGCCAGGGTGCCTGCGGCGCCATGACCACGGCAAACAGCATGTGCTGCATCGCGGAAGCGCTGGGCATGACGATGCCGGGCAACGCCACCATGGACGCGTCCAACAAGCGGCTGGGCGGCATGGCCTATGAAGCCGGAAAACACCTGATGCGCATGGTACGCGAAGGGATCACCGCGCGCCACTTCATCACGGAAAAATCCATCGAAAACGCCATCATGGCCGATATCGCCTGCGCTGGCTCCACGAACCTGCTGCTGCACATTCCCGCCATCGCCCACGAAGCCGGCATCGAAAGGGACTGGTGGAGCTATTTTGACAAAGCTTCCCATGAGATCCCGCTGCTGGCCGCGATCGCGCCCAGCGACCACCGGCATTACTTTGTGGATTTTGACGCTGCCGGAGGTTTCCGCGGCTTTATGAAGAATCTGCTGCCCAAGCTGCATCAGGACTGCCCCACCATCAACGGCAAAACCATCTATGAGAACTACTTCGACGCGCCCATCTACAATCCGGAAGTGATCCATTCCCTCGACAATCCGGTGCTGGACGACGGCGGCATCGCGGTACTGCACGGCAACCTCGCCCCCGACGGCGCAATCGTGAAACTGGCGGGCGTGCCGGAAAACCTGTATCATTTCGAAGGCAAAGCCATCATCTTCCACGAGATCGACGACGCCATCGCGGCGCTTCGTGCAGGCAAAATCAAACCGGGCCATGCCATCGTGATCCGCTATCTCGGACCCAAGGGACGCTTCGGAACGACAGCCTTCACCTTCCAGAAAGAGCTGGCCGGCACCGACCTGTTT
>CADBNX010000415.1 GCA_902796115.1 uncultured Eubacteriales bacterium | reverse complement strand
TTTGCGGATCATATCTCCGCGAATCAGTCCGGCTTTCCCCACAGCTGAGACAAGAATATCTGCGTTTTGTGTAAACCGGGCAAGATCTTCCGTTTTCGAATGGCATACGGTTACCGTGCAGTCCTCATTCAGAAGCATCATAGCAGCCGGTTTTCCAACAATGCTGCTTCTGCCGACAACGACAGCACTCCTTCCGCGCAGCGGAACCTGATAGTAATGAAGCAGATACATGATTCCGCAGGGTGTGCATGGCAGTATACCGTCCCCCCCGGATATCAATGAGCCGCTGTTTGCCGGATGAAAGCCATCGGCATCCTTCTCAGGCGGGATGTGCATCAGCGCACGTTTCGGATCAAGATGTGCCGGAAGAGGAAGCTGCAGCAATATGCCGTCCACGCGATCGTCGGATGCAAGCCGGTCAAGACATGATTCGAGCTCTTCCTGTGAAACATTCCCGGGCAGATGGATGATCTCGGAAAGAATCCCGATTTCCGTACAGGCGCGGTGTTTGTTTCTGACGTAAATCTCGCTCGCCGGATCATCACCGACCCGAACGACCGACAGTGTGATCGAAATGCCCATCTGCGAGAGGGCTTTTACACGTTCTTTCTGCTTTTCGGCGAGGAACATCGCCGGTTCTTTTCCGGACATGATAACCGCCATAGGATTCTATTCCTCCTTTGCCAGCTGCAGTTTTTCTTCTCCGATCAGGGCAACGCCAGCAGCATTGTCAGTCGAATAAGCCGGATTTCCGAAAAAAACTGACATTGGTATTCTTCTTTTATTGATTCTATCGTGAATCAATGCCCGAAGAAGCGCGGATGATGCAACGCCTCCCATGATCAGGGCATCACGCAGACCGGTATTTGCGCCGGCTGTTTCCAGCATACGCAGAACGGTTCTCGCAAGCAGGCTGTATAGCTGAAAAGCCGTTTCGGGAAAGGGCATCCCTGCATCGAGCATCCGATGAAGCGAAGCTTCCGCTCCGGACAGATGACAGTTCCCATCAGTTGCGGAAACAGGTATCAGGGCTTGCCTGTTTTCAGCCAGGACAGCCAGCTTTTCCAGCTCAGAACCGCACGGAAACGGGAGCCCCATCCTCACTCCGATCCTGTCCACCAGCTGCCCCGCGTGCAGATCAAGCGATGTGCCGAGAAGTTCGATCTGTTCTTCGCGGACTGCCAGAACGTCCGTGGTCCCCCCGGATAAATGCACGGCCAGATAATCCTTTCGTGTCAGTCCGCTGCCGATGAGCGCGGCACGCAGATGTCCCCTTTGGTGGGTCGTGGTTATAAGCGGTATACGCATCGAGGATGCCAGTGCGCAGGCAAAACTGTACCCTGTCTCAAAAACCGGCATATAGGATTCTTCCCCATCCCGCGGCCTGGAAGAAACGCATACCGCGTCAACCGCAACCGGGACCGAAAACAGGTCGGAAACCACTTCCGGGATCTGCTTGATATGCTGGAAAACGGCCTCGCTCTGACGAAGGCCGCGTTTTCCATGCCCGACCGGCAGCAGTTTCCTGGCAAAGCGGATGATTTCCCCGCCGGATGAAATGGCACCGGAAGTGGTATAGCAGCTCGTATCGATTCCCAGTACCGTCATGATTCCTGCTTCCCGTCAGAAGCGGTATCATTGATGATGCTTCTTAAAATGCCGTTCACAAATCTGCCTTCTTCTTCTTCATCGAAACGCTGCGCCAAAGCGACCGCTTCGCTGGCAATGACACCCGGAGGCAGTTCCTTCTCATAAAGCAGTTCATAACACGACAGGAGAAGGACGGCATGAGATACCCTGGATATGCGTTCGAGCGTCCATCCGCGAAGATGGCTGCTGATGACGGCGTCGATTTCATCCGATTTTTCACGGACGCCCTTCAGGGTGGCAAGAATATAATTCAGATCTTCTTCGCCGTCAATATCCGGACTGATCAGGTCGAGGAGCGCTTCATCACCGCCGTCACTGTGAAACAGTGATTCAAAAACGCATTGCAGACACACTGCTCTGGCTTTTTTACGGGACATGCAGGATTTACCCTACCTTTTCATGAAATGAGTTATTCTGCCGGCTTTTCTGTTTGTCCGTCTTCGGCAGGTTCTGCAGATTCATTTTCAGACGCATCGCCTCCTGTTTCGTCGGAAGCTTCTTCTTCGCTGCTTTCGTTTTCATCGGAATCGCCGGAAGAAGGCGCTTCTTCATCGGGATCGGCTTCTTCGCACGCTGATTCGGCAGCGCTTTTGTCTGATGCATTGTCTTTTTCTTCGGCACGCTTCCGGATCTGCACGTCGTCTGCTTTGTAGATTCTGTCTGTCTTGCCGGGAATCGTCTTATCCGCAAAGGATTTCAGGAAAGTCCGCTTATCTTCGACGCCGCCGATGAAAAGACCGATGCAGAGCATGATGAAAATGAAGAGTGTTTTCCAGAAACCGATACTTAGCAGCAGAACAGCAATTACCACGCCGGTTATTCCGCAGAACAAAGCGCATGATACCGTTCCCGGTGTAAGGAAATCGGGTTTGTTTTGCCTGGACTTATTCATCTTTACGCCTCCTTATCGCTGGCTTCGTTTCCTGTCCGCTCAGCATTTTCACTCTCGGAGAGCTCTGCCGGTGCAGGCTGAGCATTCTCCGGTGATTCACTGTCCGCGGACGCTGCTTTTTCTTCTTCCGGGGCAGGTACTGTCACAGGTTCCTCGTCCTGTTCAAAAAGCCGCTGATGCAGCATTTTCTTTTCTTCTTCAGGCTCCCGGACGGCGGAAACATCATACGGGGAACCGCTGACGGCTTCGCTTCCGCTGGTATCCACGGATACGACGACATTGCTTACTTCGATGCCGGAGGAAGCGAGCACGTATTTTTTGATCTGTTTCTGCAGGGAATCCACTGCCAGCGGAATACTTACATTGTTGGCCAGTGTGATTCGCATCCTTACAATGATACGGTTCTTCTTATCCGGATAGATCTTTGTATGATTCACATTGATCTCTTCGTGCATGTCAACACATTTTTGCACAAGGTTTTCGATTGCTTTTACTGAAATCAGAAGATCGCCGTTTTCATTCTTCTGAACAATAAAGTCATGACGGTTGTATCTGAGCTTTCCGGGGAAAGCAATCACATAAAGCGCATACAGTACGAGGTACACGGCGCAGACAAACACCGTAATCCGCTGCCAGCTGTAGTACGATGCTTTATCGACCGCCTCGGGAACAGAAAAACTCAGGATGCCGCAATGGCAGAGAAACATTGCTGCACCGATGGCAAGAACAATGACGGCGCCGATTACAAGAATCAGCTTATGTACGATTTTCATTTTCATACGGTTTCCTCCTTACCGACACGACGGATACGGATTTTACAGACTCCGGTCTGTTGTTCCGGCACCGTCTGTTTGATTTGCCGAATCTGCTTCTTCGTTCTCCTTTTGCTCTTCAACAGCATCATCCGCTGTCTCTTCCGGAGCCTCATCGGACAGTTCCGTTTCCGGAGCCGCTTCTGAGGTTTCCTGTCCGGCGCTTTTCTCCTGTTCGGTGCTTTCGCCCTGAGTCAGAACAGGATTGTTCATTGCCTCAATGGCTTCCTGCTCCTTCTTTTCCTGTTCAAAACTCACACCCTGTACATGCACATCGACCCGAACGACATGAAGGCCTGTCATGCTTTCTATTGCCTTTCGGACGTTCTCCTGGACATCATGGCAGACTTTCTGGATGGGCTGACCGTACTCGACCACGACATACAGATCAACCGAAGCTTCTTCGCTTCCGATTTCCACCTTTACGCCGCGCGTGATATTTCTGTTGCGGCCGATAATATCACTCAAACCGCCGCTCACGCACATTCCGGCAATACCTTCGATTTCATTGGCGGCAACACCCGCAATAATCGCAATCACTTCGTTCGCATACGTGATTGTTCCGCCGTTGAGCAGATCAACATCCACGTTTACAGGAAGCTCTTCTTTCTTCTGAGCCATGTCGCGAGCACCTCCCAATTTCGGTTCCGCAAATAGTATAACAGTTTTTTTTGCCTTTGGCAACTGTCTGTAACTTGACCGCATCGCCGCGGAGTGATACACTTGCTTCCTGCACAGCGCCTTCTGTATGTTCTCTGTGCCGCACCGTTTGTCCTTTGCTGCAGAATGATTGGGAGAGAATGAAATGAAACGCTTGTTCCTGTTTCTGATTGCGGTATTGCTCCTGACACTGAACTTTGTTTCACTTGCGGACACGTCAAATGATCAGGCTCTCCATTCTGTTCCTGCGCTGTCAGCAGATCAGACTGTGAATGAATCATGGCCCGGTCCCTATCTGAAGTCGGATTCGCGCAAACAGAGGGATGGAGTTTCAGGCGCCAGAAGCAGACAGTGGGATTTTATGGAATTCCGCCTTCCCGAATACTGGGGGGTTGACGGCAGCGCAGATTGCTTTACGGCCTATGCAGAGACCGGAAAAAAGCTTTCCGTATTTGAAGTGCATACGGACGCCGAAGATCATTGTGTGCTTTGCCTGGAGGCTGACGAGGAGAATTCATCTCCCTGTGCTTTTGATATCAATACCTGTCTTGCCGGTCTGGAAAAACGCGGTTATTCGGATTGCACGCTTGCAAGCATGGAATACACGGACGCAGGAAGGCAGGAAGGGCTTTTGTTTTCTGTCAGGGCTTCCTTTGACGGCTTTCCGGTAAATATCGTCGCGTTCGCATATTCATCCGGGGAAAGCGGGCATTGGGCTCTTTTTCTCTGTTCGTTCTCGGATTCCGCGCTGTACCGTTATGATGCGGATTTTAAAAAAACCATTTCCGGTATTCAGTGGAACCGGGAGATGATCGGAGTCGGCATCCATTCCTCCGCACCTGATACAGAGGCGCAGATACAGATCATTCAGGCCGCGTCAGTCCGGAATCAGCCCAACTACGACGGAGAAAGGATTGTGCTTGCATCTCCGGATGAGTGTTACCGGCTTCTCGGGACAGAGAACGGATGGTATGAGCTCCTGCTTGAATCGGGCCAAATCGGTTATTTTCCGCAGAAATATGCGGTGGAGATCCGGAAAGGAACGAACTGAAAACAAATCACTGCCGTTTCTGCATCAGAGGAACCACCGAAGAAGAGAGCATCTCCTCAACTTTTCTGCCCATTCTGTGCGCAATGCTCATGTACAGGGAATCCGTCAATGCAAACTGTGCCATTCTTGTTGTGATTCCCAGACGGTTTCCCGTGATTTCCGGTGCGTACGTGCGCAATACCAGTTTTGACAGCTGACCGGTACGGGAATTCGGATTTGCGGTGAGGGTCAATATGGGGACTTCCTGTTTTTGAGCCACCTGTGCCGTTTCGCAGGTTTCCTGCGTATTTCCGCTCTGTGTGACACAGATCAGCAAATCGTTTTTCGTAAATCGTGCAAGCTGCGCTGCCGCTTCATGATATTCATTATGTGCAAAGGCCGTCAGTCCGAGCCGCGTCAGTTTTCGCTGCAGATCACGGCAGATATCATAAGACGTGCTGATGCCGAACAGACAAATCCGCTCCGCAAACACAATCATTTGAGATGCTGTTTCAAGATCCGTGTAGTTTATCAGCGTCATCGCGGTTTCAATTGTCTGCCGCTCGCTGAGAAGGAGTCTTTCCACAAGCATCTGCAGTTCATTCTTGGTTTCAGCTTCTTCGGTCGAAAAGTACTTCTGATAGGTTGCGCTCTGTTCTGCGAGGGAGATCTTGAATTCCCGGAAACCGGAAAAACCGATATGCTGACAGAATCTGTAAACCGTCGGTTCACTCACTTGAAGAGCGCTGCCGATTTCCTGTATGGACATTCTGGCAATCCTGTGCCAGTTTTCAAACACATAATCTGCCACGGAGCGTTCACTGCCCGGCAGCTGGGAATAATTGCCTCTGATCCTTTCCAGGATAGACATGGATGATTCTTTTGATTTCATAAAGGCTCATTCCTTTTTCCGCCCGGTTTTAAGCGGAGCGTTCATTCATGATTCATTTGTCCGACATCGCTCTTTCTGCTTATTTTCGGACGGGAATCCCTGATGTCAGCCATATCTTCGATCATGTGCCGATCCAGAATAAACACAGGATAATCGGTCAGCGGAGCTTCAAACTCACAGGGATCCGAAACCCGGTAGAGTGTTCCTGTGTACGGGTCAAGGATAATGGGATCCCTCAGCTGTTCTCCGAGATACGGCAGTGTGAGGCGGACGGTGTGCAGGCAGAGGTCATCCTCGATCGGCAGCGGAAGGTAATAAGCAAAAAAGATGCTCCCGTTCTTCTGAAAAGAAGAAAAATGCAGGGACAGCAGAAGCGAATGATCAAGATCCTCCGTTTGTTTCTGCGCAAAGGAAAGCTTTCGGTCATACACGGGAGCAACTTTTTGATCAAATAAATGGTTCAGCACCTGAAAACAGGCAAAAGACGGTTTTCTGCTCAGCCCTTCGTGTCTGATCAGCCCGTAATGATAACGGCACTGCCCCGAAAAATGCATAAAATCATATGCGTGGAAATAAGAAGTCAGCTCGATGTCTTCGTTTTCAAGGTCGCAGAGCAGGTGCCGAAGAAGAAATTTGGCCTGTTTGATTTCGCTTGCCCGGATATTTGACAGCGCTCCGTGGCTTTTCGGATCATTGTAGGAAGGACATCCGGCCTCGCCGCGCCAGAACCTCAGGTTCGGCGCGCGATTTCTGAGATGGCTGATCCGGTTTCTTTTGCTTTCTCCGGTGCTGATTTCCGGATAAAAGGTATAACCATGAAAGGAATGAACGTCCGTATATTCCCCAAGCCCTTTTTCCAGCAGTCCGTCGACCGCGCCGAATTGCGCCGTGCAGGTAATGATCTTCGCGCCCGGGTCCATGCCGCGTATGACAGGAGCCGTGAGACGGACAAGCTCCATATAGGCATCCTGCCATGGCATATCCACCCGGCAGAACACGGAAACATCCGGTTCGTTCCAGATTTCATACTGGTCGATTCTGCCGCGAAAATGTGCAACCGTTGCACTGACATAATCCTGCCATGCTCTGCGTTCACGCTCGGACACGACCGGGAAATGCCCCACCCCGCCGTTTTGAAGTGCCGGACACTTTTCCGGCTGTTCACAGTAAAGCCTGTTGCCGTAGCAAAGGCACAGAAAGGGTCTGATCTTTACCGCGAGCAAACAGTCCACGATCCGGTCCAGCCAGCGAAAATCATATACACCTTCACTGGTTTCCGTTTTCTGCCATCCGCTCTGCAGGCGCACCTGACGGACGCCGGACGCTGCGATCAAAGGCAGCACCGGTTCAAATTCCCATAAATCGCGTTCGAGACACTCCAGTCCGAGACAGAGTTTGCTTCCTTCGCAGGTCGGTATCGCATCCAGCGGCTTCAGATTCCCCGCACCGGTTAAGCCATGGCTTTCGCATGCGCGGATCATTTCATCCCTAAAGCAATCGTTCATAAGGTTTACCCCGCTTTTTGATTTCCGATTTATCTTATCATAAAACACCAACAATCACAAGATGCGCTGTTTTCCTTTTGTGTTTTGCGCCTTGACACAGCCGCCGCTTATCCTGTAAAATTCATCGGCAGAATCCTGTTTTGCTGTTCTCTGCTCAGGAAAGGAATGATCTGACTTGAATTTTACCGAAATCACCGTTTCGACCACCACGGAAGCCTCGGATTCCGTAAGCAGAATCCTGATGGATGCAGGCGCTGCCGGAACACAGATTCTGGATCGGAATGATCTGCCGGATATAGATCATCCGCTTCACGACTGGGAATTGATGGATCAGAGCGTAATTGATGCTTTTCCGGAAGAAACGGAAGTAAAGGCGTGGTTTCCGGAAGCACAGATGCGTGCGGTGACGGAAGAACTTCGTTCGCGTTTCGACGCGCTTCGGGCAAGCGGCCTGAACACCGGTACGCTTGCGGTCAGGACCGCACTGGCAAAAGAAGAAGAATGGAACGAAACATGGAAGAAGTATTACAAACCGTTTCGCGCAGGCAAAAAGATCGTCATCAAACCTACGTGGGAAACGTGGAGCGGGAACGCGGACGATCTGATCGTTGAAATCGACCCGGGGATGGCGTTCGGCACCGGCACACATGAAACGACCGCACTGTGCGTGGAGATGACAGAGGATTATTATCACCGGGGGAAAATGCTGGATATCGGAACCGGCAGCGGGATTCTTGCCATCTGCGCGGCACGCCTCGGCGCAGGACAGATTACCGCAGTCGACATTGATCCTGATGCGGTGCGTGTAGCAGAGGAAAATGTGAGGCAGAACGGTCTTGAAGGCTGTATCACCGTAAAGCAGGGAGATTTGCTGGAGGGGTTGTCGGAACGCTTTGATTTTGCCGTTGCCAATATTCTTGCTCCGATCATTATCCGCCTTTGTCCGGCACTTTTCAGACATCTGACGCCGGGTGCCGTGTTTATCTGTTCCGGAATTCTGATCGAGCAGAAAGAAGAAGTTCAAAACGCTTTATCCGCCTGCGGCTATCGGATGCTTGACTTCCGTTCCCGCGGAGAATGGTGTGCGTTTGCGGTGCAGAAACCGGAATGAAAAGGGTTTTGATCAATATTTCCTACAGCGGAAAGCGATTTGTCGGCTGGCAGCGTCAGACCAACGGCCTTTCCGTGCAGGAAATGATAGAAACTGCGCTCGAAAAAGCAAGCGGTACCTTCATCCGGGTTACCGGAGCAAGCAGAACCGATTCCGGTGTCAACGCACTCTGTCAGCGCGCGCATTTTGATACGGATTCGGCCATTCCGCCGGATCGTTACCCTTATGTACTCAATCGTTATCTTCCGGACGATATCCGTGTTACCCGCGGCTTTTCGGTTGCTCCCTGTTTCCACGCCCGTTTTGACGCCAAAGAAAAGCTGTATACCTACCGCTGGTATCCGGGGCCTCACGCAAGCGCGCTGTATTCCGCCATTTCAACGCATGCTCCTGTGCCTATGGATATCGATCTGATGAACCGGTCCGCCGCTCTGCTGTGCGGTGAGCATGATTTCAGGGCCTTTGCCGCTTCTGGCTTTCAGGCAAAAACAACCGTAAGAACCATCACACAGGCAGGCGTGTGCAGGCAGCGCCCGTTTATCTGCCTGACGATACGCGGAAATGGTTTTCTTTACAATATGGTGCGGATCATCGCAGGGACACTGGTTTACATCGGACAGCATAAACTGGATCCGGCCTGTCTTTCGGACGCGCTGCGAAACGGAGACCGGCTGCTTCTCGGACCGACCGCTCCGCCTGAAGGTCTTGAACTGACGTGGGTCGGTTATTCTCCCGAACTGAATCTCTTTCCCCTTTCACCGGATGAGAACGGAGTCTGAAACCATCATGGACAGCCAGCTTTTTTCCGGAACGGAACCACAAATTGATTTTCTGCCTTTCAGGAAGAACGTTCTGCCGGGCGGTGTTCTGATCGAACTGAGAGATATTACCACACCCGGGAATCCGGGACTTGATCGCCTGTCGCTTGAAGTGCGTGAATGTGAGATGCTGGGAATCCTGTTCAGCGGAAAACCTTCCTGTGAGGATGCATTTCTCAGCTTTTTGTCCGGAAGCGCATCCTTCAGGGGCAGAATCAGGATGGCCGGGAAAAACGTATCCGGCATACGTGCCGGAAAAGACATTGTCTTTATTACTCCGCCGCCCGCCATATCCGTGTTTTCGGAATGGACGGTCGAAGATGAGATTCTGCTGCATTCCGAAAAACACAAGTCATTCTGGAAAGGCGGTTTTCTGCGCAGGGGCAGACTGCGTCAATACTGCGTTTCATTTATCGAATCCTGCGGCCTGCACATATCCCCGTCCGCTCCCATCTCCTCAATTTCTGTTCAGGACAGGCATTTTTTGCAGGAAGCCGCCGCACTGAGATGCAGCAGCAAAGTGCTGATAGCACTCGAACCTTTCCGCTGCCTGCATCCGCATCAGGTCAGGATGACGGCGGAGGCGCTCGGTGAGAAGAAACTGCAGCACTGCGGGATTATTCTTATATCGGAAAACAAAAAAATGCTTCTCGATTTCTGCGACCGGATCCTGATCATCCGGGAAGGGCGGATCGTTCGAACCGTTCATACGGAATACGCCGTCGAAACCGATCTGGATTAGCATGTATGTGTTGTTTGCGAAACCGGAGTTTGACATTCGGCGTAATTTGGGGTAAGGTATTATTATCATGCATGTCTGCATGAGTTTCTGAAACAGAAGAGGTGTGGTTCTTCATGACCCGTACGATGCGTCCGTTCACGCTGCTTGTTCTCCTTGCATCAATGATCGCCGTGACATTGCTGGTCACAAACCACTATGACAGACAGATCGAAATCCTGGATGAAGACTACAGACAGATCAGGCTTGAACAGATCGCGGCGGAAAGCGAAAAAAGCGCACTGCAGCAGGAACTGAACAGAAGTTCAAGCGACAGCTATATCATCCAGACAGCCCGTGACCGTTACGGATATCTGATGCCCGGAGAAATACGCTTCCAGGTGACCAATACGGACAGTCTGAATACAGAACATGAAGTAATCGCCTCTGCAGCAAACGAATCCGGGGAATAACGCAAATGATACGGTCGGTCATCGCGATAGGCTCCAATTCCACAAGAATGCTTACTGCCGAGGTTTGTCCCGGGACGGTTTCCGTTCTGCATCGGGACAGGATCGAAACTTCGCTGTTTCTCGGACTGGACAGGAAGCATAATCTCTCGGACGAAGCGATCGGCAGAGTCTGCGAAGCTGTCGGTGTGCTGAAACTGAGAAGCTCATGCTACGGCAGCGGCGGCAGGATTGCGCTTCTTGCCACAAGCGCGGTGAGAGATGCCTTGAACAAGAAGGATCTGTCTGACCGGATCCTGCACGATTGCGGTTTGGATATGGAGATTCTCAGCGGAAACGAGGAAGCGAGGCTTGCTTTTATCGCCGCATCTCTCGGACGCACCTGCACCGTAGCGGATATCGGAGGCGGATCTACGGAAATCATATGCGGCACGGCGGGAGTTCCGGACACGGAGATCTCGCTTCAATTGGGGGCTTCCCGGCTGATGAGACTCCGTCCGATCCGGGGTATCAGCGATGCAAATGAGCTTATCGGCTATGCGAAAGCCCTGATT
This sequence comes from uncultured Eubacteriales bacterium, assembly GCA_902796115.1. Taxonomy (GTDB): domain Bacteria; phylum Bacillota; class Clostridia; order Christensenellales; family Aristaeellaceae; genus RUG756. The sequence continues at coordinate 1,066 of CADBNX010000415.1, read as the reverse complement.
GCGGAACATCTGCCTTCCCTGCCGTCCGGACAGAATGACTGCTTTGTCGGGATCGGCGGCACACTGACAACGCTCGCCTGCATTCATCACGGGATCGGGAACCTGAACGCGGACAGAGAGTATACTGTCTCTGCAGATTCGATGACGGCATGGCTCAACCGTCTGGCGGACATGTCTCTGCCGGAACGTGCTGCCGTTCCCGGAATGCCTCCGGGGAGAGAGAAACACATCGTTCACGGACTGTGCATTCTGCGTGCATTGTGTGAGCATTTCGGCTTTGGGCATATCTGCATTTCTTTCCGTACAAATATGGATGGATACCTCATACGTGAAGCGGGAGCGCAGGACGGATCGATGTCATTGCCGACAACTTTTTTTCCTGATGCAGGAATTCTGCGCCGCGGCGGAGAATAGTATTTTGGTTAAGTATTTCATTTTCGCGATGCCAAGTGCGAAGAATCGGAGGAGCAGAGTTTATGAAGAAGGCTTGGATTTGGATCGTGCTCATCGTGCTTCTGGCCGGAGCGGCTGTCGGTCTGCTGCTGAATCAAAAAAGCAAACTTCAGAAAGAATACGATTCCTTCAGATCCGATACGGAATCCGCCCTCAAGGAAGCCGATTCGGCAAACAGTGAACTTTCGGAACGGGTAAACCTTCTGGAAACGGAAAAAACTGAGCTTCTTGCCTCGATCGACGTTTTGTCGGCGGACAATTCATCGCTGCAGGAGCGGATCGAAGGCGCCGAAAAGCTTCAGAAGGAAACAGAAACAAAGACAGAAGCACTTGAAAAGGAAAACGCTGATCTGGGTCTGAAAGTCAATGGTCTCGATCAGGAAAACAAAGAACTGAAGACAAGTATTGAAACACTGACTGCAGACGCCTCCGTGCTGAAAGAGCAGCTTGAGTCCGTTGTATCCGAGAAAGAAGTTCTTGCAGCCTCAAATCAGGAACTGTCAACCCGTATAGCGGTTCTTGAGGAAGAGAATCTGGACCTTTCCTCCGGCAACGAGGAACTTTCCGCCCGTATCGGAATCCTTGAGGAAGAAAATCAGAATCTTTCCTCCGG
>CADBNX010000414.1 GCA_902796115.1 uncultured Eubacteriales bacterium | reverse complement strand
TTCATGGGCAAAGTTTCCGCCCGAAACAGTTGAAATGCGCGGCAGTATCGTGTAGAATAATATCGAAACGGAAGGAACGGGGGATGAAGAAATGAAAGGTGTAAAGCGTTTTGTGACGCTCGTGGCAGTGCTGCTTTGCTGCGCGGCCGCGATCACAGCCTACGCCGGATGCGTCAAGCATCCGAACGCGACCGTATATGTGCGCGAAGGCACGGGCTATACCTATGCCAACGAGCGGATGCACTGGGTGCACGAATGGCGTGAAAAGTACTGCGCGGAGTGCGGGGATTACTGCGGCTCCGGCAGCGACATCGTTTCGGAACGCCTGGCTTCCCACAGCTTTGTGGGCGGGGAATGCACGCTATGCGGCTACCGTTCCTCTTCCGCAGCTGCGGCCGGGGAAATGAGCGGCAGCGATCTGCAGACCGAGGCGATGCGTATCGGCGCGAACGCCATCGGCTCCACCGCGATCGTCATCAACGGCGGCAACGCGCGTTCCGGTCCTTCCACGAACGACAGCATCATCGGCAAGGTGAACCAGGGAGAAACCTGGGTGATCGAAGATTGGCGGGTGGTGAACGGAAACTCGGTCTGGTATATGATTTATCAGAACGGCAGGGAAATGTGGGTTTCCGCGTCGCGCTTCCGGGTGCAGGCCGCCATGGGCGAACCGGGCACGCAGGTGGATACCTTCTGGCTGTACGGGCGTGTGTGCGAGGTGACCGCGGCGCAGGAATGGGCCCTGACTGCCGCGGGCAATGAGAACAACGTTGTCGGCATGGTGCAGATGGGGCAGCGCTACATGATCAACGGATTTGCGTTTGACAGCGACGGCGTGCTCTGGTACAAGATCTGGCTGAACAATACGAATGCCTGGCTTCACTGCGGTGCGGCCGCGAAAATATACTGACGGGAGCGGCTGACTGAGCAGCATGGATTTCAGACACAGACTGTCACGGCGCATCGTGCGGCATCGGGGCCTGCTGTTTGCGCTCACGCTTGTTCTTTGCGCCCTGAGCGTGACCATGATCGGCCGCACGCGCATCAATTACGATCTGACCCGGTATCTGTCGGAAGATACCATGACATCCCGTGCCCTGCGTGTGATGCAGGAGGAATTCGGACCCTCGGAACAGCTGCGGATCATGATCACGGAACCGGAAGAAGGAGAAGTACGGGAACTGACAGAAACCCTCTCCGCGCTGCCCGAGGTGCAGTTCGCCCGGCATGACCCGAGCACGGATCTGCGCGTGACGGAGGGGAAAGAACGGGCGCTGATCACACTCACCCTTTTTGAAAGCGATGCTTCCGCGCTGGTGGAGAACCTGCGGGAGCATTTTGCGGGACGGGATGAATGTTATGTGGGCGGTTCGGTCGCGACCCTGATGGAAGTACAGCGGAGCATCGCTTCCGAGATGCCGGCTGTGATGGGAATTTCCGTGGCGATCGTGCTCGTTGTGCTGCTGCTCACTTCCCACGCGTGGCTGGAGCCCGCGGTGGTGCTGCTGTCGCTTGCGGTGTCCATCCTGATCAATATGGGCACCAATTTCATCTTTGCGGACGTTTCATACATCACCTTTGCCGTGTGCGCCATCCTGCAGCTCGCGCTGTCCATTGATTACGCGATCATGCTGCTGCATACGCGCAACGCCTGTATCGATGCCGGCATGGAGCCGAAAGAGGCGATGGCGGAAGCGCTGTCGCAGTGCCTGATGCGGATTTCCTCCAGCGCGCTGACCACGATCGCAGGTCTTCTGTCGCTCGTTTTTATGAGCTTCACCATCGGATTTGACATCGGGCTCGTGCTGTCCAAGGGGATCCTGGTGAGCATGCTGACCGTATTTACCTTTATGCCCGCCGTGGTCATGGCTGCGGACGGACCGCTGCGCCGCACACGCCACCGTCCGCTGCGCTTTGGCGGTGAAAAGCTCGCGGGGTTCATCCTGTGCCGCAAAAAAGCGTTTGCCGCGCTGCTGGTGCTGGCGGTGCTTTTCGGTGCGTACCTGAACACCCGGACGGTATTCGCTTTTTCCGATTCCGGGAAAAGCGCGGACAGGGAGGACCGGAAGATCATCACCGTATTCGGCGCGGACAGCCCCCTGGTGCTGCTGGTGCCGGGCGGGGACGAGGATGCGGACTGGGCACGGGAGAAGGAGACGGCGGAGGAGCTTCTTGCCCTGCGCCTGCCCGGGGGCGGCAGCGCCGTCAGGCAGATCGGCGCCATGGTGACCACCGGCGCGGAAGCGCTGAAAACCTATACCGCGCAGGACGTGGCGGAACTGACGGGCATGAGCCGTACCGCGGTGAACCTGTTTTTCCTGGCAAACGGATTCGGCTCCGCCGTCCGCGCGGACCGGCTGCTTGACGCGGCGGACGCGTTTTCCGGCGACGCGCGGGTTGCCGGACTGCGCGAATCGCTCCGGCAGGCGAGGGAAGCGTTCATCGGACCGAACTTCCACCGGATGCTGCTTTCCCTGAGCTTTGATCTGTATGACGGGGGTTTCACGGCGGGGATCGAAAGCATCCTTGAGACGGTGCGCCGCCAATACGGCGATGATTTCTATATCACGGGACTTGCGATGTCCACCTATGACATCGCAAACGCCTTCCGCGGTGATCTGGTGAAGGTGAACCTGATCACGCTGTTCGCGATCCTGCTGATCGTGATCCTGTCCTTCCGGGCGGTCCTGCTGCCGCTGCTGCTGGTATTCGTGATCGAAGGCGCCATTTTTATCACAATGGGCATATCCTTCCTGATCAACGAACCCATCTACTTTATTACCTATCTGATCTGCCTGTCCATTCAGATGGGCGCCACGATCGATTACGGCATTCTGCTGAGCGATCAGTACAGGAGCCTGCGGCGCGAAGGCAGGTCCATCACGGAGGCACTGAAGGAAGCAATGCAGAAAGCGCTTCCGACGGTGCTGACTTCCGGCCTGATCCTGATGACCGCGGGGTTCACCGTGGGCAGGGTCTGCAGCATTTATTTCATTTACAGCATCGGTCTTCTGATCGCGCGCGGCGCGCTCGTATCCGTCATTCTGGTGCTGACGCTGCTGCCGGCGCTTCTGGCGCTCTGTGACGGAGCCGTTTCGGGACGACGCGCGGGCGAAGCGGAAGCGGGCCTGCGCGAAGGGACGTGAATGACATGAAGAAACCGGATGCCTCCATAAAAAAACGGGTTTTTGACATCATTCAGATCAGCAACGTCAGCGACGGGCCGAGCCGGCTGTTCGACATCTTTCTGGCCGCGGTCATCGGATTGAATATCCTGGCCATGTTTCTGGAAACCTTTCCGGAACTGTCGGGAATGCTTCCGGTATTTGACACGGTCGAGACGGTCACGGTATCGATATTCTGTGTGGAATACATCCTGCGCCTGTGGACGGCGGAGTATCTGTATCCGGAGCACAGCCGCGCGGGTGCGGTATGGCGTTTTATGTGTTCCCTGGACGGCATCGTGGAACTGCTGACCATCCTTCCGTTCTTTTTCCTCTCCGGCGCGGTCGCGTTCCGCATGATGCGGGTGGTGCGCATTTTTCACCTTTTCCGCATCAACAGCAATACGGATTCCTTCCATGTGATCACGACCGTGCTGAAGGAAAGGAGCAATCAGATCCTTTCCTCGCTCTTCATCATTCTGGTGCTGATGCTGGCATCCTCCCTGTGCATGTACTCCGTGGAACACCAGGCACAGCCGGAGGCGTTCCGAAACGCACTGTCCGGCATGTGGTGGAGCGTGTCGGCCCTGCTCACGGTAGGATACGGGGACGTATATCCGGTCACGGCGCTCGGAAGAGCGCTGGCGGTAGTGATTTCATTTCTGGGGGTCGGCGCGGTGGCGATCCCGACCGGCATCATTTCCGCCGGTTTTGTGGAGCAGTATCAGAAAGCCGAGCACGGCAGACAGCGTAATGGCCGTATCCGCGAGGTGCGCCTGCACCCGGAAAGCCGTTTTGTCGGCCGGACGGTGGGCGAAGCGGAGCGGGATGGATCGGTTCTGGTGCTGCTGATCCGCCGCGGCGGGGAAAACCTGCGGCCGGGGCAGGATGAAGTGCTTCGGGCGGGGGACGCGCTTACGCTGTGCGAAAACCGGAAACGGGCATGAACCGATATGTGTCGAAATGAAAGCCCGGAATACGCATATCCGATATAAAGGGAAACACATTTACCGTAAGCGGGTTTCCATCGATAAACAATGAAGAAAAAACTTGTAATTGCGCGAAATTTCCGCTATAATGCAGTTACACTTTGAGTGATGCAGGAAGGAGGCAGAAAAATGGGAAAGTTTGTTGTTAAAAACACGGCGACCGGCGTAAAGTTTGACCTGAAGGCCAGCAATGGAGAGATCATCGCAACCAGCGAGGTGTACACCAACGAGCGCAACTGCATGAAGGGCGTGGCCAGCGTGCAGCGCAACGCCCCCAAAGCCGCGGTGGAAGATCAGACGGTGGAAAACTTTGAGACGAAAAAGCATCCGAAGTTTGAAATTTACGCGGATAAGAAGGGCGAGCTCCGGTTCCGCCTGAAGGCCACCAACGGACAGATCGTCGCGGTTTCCGAAGGCTACAAATCCATGGCAGCCTGTGTGAACGGAATCGAATCCGTGAAAAAGAACGCGGCTGACGGGAAAATCGAGCGCGTCACGGAATAAGCATTCTGATTTGACGGGTCGGAAAAGCTGCCTTTGCTCTGCTTTGGGGCGGGGCAGCTTTTTCTGACGCGGAACGGATGAGGTAGGGACGGGTGAAAGACAAAAAACTGCTGTTTCTTGCGCGCGGCGGGATGATCGCCGCGATCTATGTGGTGCTGACGTATGTGTTCAGCGCGTTTTCTTTCGGAGAGATCCAGGTGCGGGTTTCGGAAGCGCTGACCGTGCTGCCTGCTTTCACGCTTTCCGCGGTGCCGGGGCTGTTCGTGGGCTGCCTGATCGGCAACCTTCTTTCCGGAGCCGTGATCTGGGATGTGGTTTTCGGCAGCCTTGCCACGCTGATCGGGGCGTTTTTCACCTGGACGCTGCGGAAGGCGCATCCGCTGCTCGCGCCGGTGCCGCCGATCATCAGCAATGCGCTGATCATTCCCTTTGTGCTGCGGTGGGCGTACGGACTGGCGACGCCGATCCCGCTGATGATGCTGACGGTCGGCGTGGGAGAGATCCTTTCCTGCGGCGTACTGGGCATGATTCTGTACTACGCGCTGCGTCCGCATCGGGAAACCCTGTTTCCCGACCGATGACTGCCTGCGCACAGGAGGAGCCGTATGATCCGGAAACTGGTGCGTCAGATGCTGACGGCGCAGATTTTTTCCGCGCTGACCGTTTCGCTGTGCCTGCTGATCGACAATATCATGATCGGCCAGTACCTGGGAGTTGACGCCATCGCGGCATATGGCCTTGCAAACCCGGTACTGCTGGTCATCGGCGCGATCGGCACCATGCTTTCGGCAGGCATTCAGGTGGTTTGCAGCAAATCCATCGGGCAGGGCTCTCAGGAGGAGACCAACCGCGGCTATTCCTCGGCGGTCGCCATCGGCGGAGGCGTTTCCCTGCTTCTGATGATCACGGTTCTGCTGCTGTGCAGTCCGCTCGCTTCCGCGATGGGCGCCGGAAAATCGGGCGTGCTGTTTGATATGACGCGCAGTTATATGGCCGGTTTCATCATCGGAGCACCGGCTTCGATGGGGGCGCTGATCCTGGTGCCGTTTCTGCAGATGGCAGGGCAGAGCGGTCTGCTGATCGCGGCGGTCCTGAGCATGACGGCGGCGGATGTCGCGCTTGATTTTCTGAACGTTCTCGTTCTGCGGGGCGGCATGTTCGGAATGGGCCTGGCGTCTTCGCTCAGTTACTATATCGCGCTTTTGATCGGCGCTTTCTATTTCTGCAGCAAGAAAAGCGTGTTCCGTTTTTCCGCGCGTCTGGTCAGCCGCGCAAAAATCGCGGAGCTGCTGAAGAACGGGGTCCCGGCGGTATTCAACATGGCTTCCGCGGTGATCCTGGTTTTTGTGATGAACCGGCTGCTGCTCGGCGTGGGCGGCAGCGACGCGGTGGCGGCGTATTCGGTGCTGACCACGCTTGGAAACTCCAGCAACTGCGTAACGACGGGCATCGGGGGCGTGTCGCTTACCCTGTCCGGCGTTTTTTATCACGAGGAAGACCGGAGCGCGCTGAAAACCCTGATGAAGACCCTGGCCCGCTGCGCCGCGCTGCTGGGGCTGACGGTGGGGCTGGCGCTGGTGATCTGTGCGCCCGTGCTGGTGAAGCTGTTTCTGCCGGAGCCGGGCGAGGCACAGCGGATGGCGACGCTCGGCCTGCGGCTGTTTGCGGCGGGGATCATTCCGTGCAGCCTGAATAATATGCTGAAAAACATGTACCAGGCTACGGGACGGACGCTCCTGACCGAAATCCTCTCCCTGCTGGAAGGCGCGGCTTTACCCGCGCTGGCCGCGTTCGCGATGAGCCGGATTGCGGGAGCGGACGGAAGCTGGCTGTATTTTGTGATGGGAGAAGGGCTTACCCTGCTGCTCCTCTGCGGGTGGATCCGCCTCCGGAGCGGCAGGGCACCGTGGAAGGACGGGGCTTACCTGCTGCTTCGGGACGGCTTCGGCGTCGACGCGGAGCATCTGATGGAACGAGAAATCCGCGATATGCGGGACGTGACGGACGCGTCCCGGACGGCGGAAGCCTTCTGCCTGCAGCACGGGCAGGGAAAGAAGCTGAGCAACCATATCGCGCTGTGTATTGAGGAAATGGCGGGAAATACCGTGCAGCACGGGTTCCCGCGGGCACGGAAGGAGCGGCATCTGTCCGTGCGTGTGCAGCAGAAGGACGATCATCTGGTGCTTCGCTTCCGGGATGATTGCCCGGCGTTTGATCCCGTGCACTACATCCCGCATGAAGGGGAGGACGCGCTGGGAATACGGCTGGTCACCGCCATGGCGGATGACATCCGGTACACGTATTCCATGAATCTGAACAACCTTACCCTGTTCCTGAGCTCCGACGGCGCGGGGAAAGAGAACACCTGAAAACGAATGCCGGATTCCGCACGCGGCGCGGCTGCGCGACGGGGGACGGAAAGCGCTTCCGGATCGGGCTGCGGAAGAAGCATGGCACAGCAAAAGGCGGTGCTGCAGACGAAAAGTGCTGCAGCACCGCGTGTTCACAGGATATACAAAACCTGTCGGAAACAGGCAGGGGTAGTATGGAGGGGAATTCCCATCCATATCTGATCCGCAGTACCGGCTTTGCCGGTATGAGGAGAATTTTCGCGGAGGGCAGCCTGCCGTCCGGGAGTGAAAATTCGTTCCCTGCGGATTTTGCGCCCGGAAAATCGTTGATTTTCAGCAAAATCCGAAGAGTCGGGCGATACGCTGCCTGCGTATCGCCCGAGGGGCTGTGCAGCAGCCCTTTTGCTCAACACGCCGTTAATTGAAACTCTTGAAAATCACCATTTCGGCTTTATCGCCGCTGATGTATACCTTTACCTCGTCCGCGACGTGCGCGACCACGGATTTTTCCAGTTCGTCCCACGCCTTCAGGGCGTTTTCTTCCTGACGCTTCGACTGGCTGTACACTTCATCCCTGTAGCGGGACATGGACCATTCCATATCCAGCATGGGGGTGGTGGATGCGTCGTAAATCCCATCCATCATCAGGGCGGGAAGCGACGCGACGGTGTCATCCGAACCCAGATTGAAGAAATCGCGCAGCTTGCCCATCAGGCCTTTTGCCGCTTCATTCTTACCGCTGGTGGAAGCGGAGAGCAGCTTTTCCCTTTTTTCGATGTTCATCCGGGACGAGGTCTGCAGGTGCAGCTGATAGGTGCCGTCCTCGTCTTCGATCCAGAATTTCCCCTCCGTCGCGCCGGTGATGGAGCGCATCATGCCCATCATTTCTTCGGTGAGCAGCTGCAGGTGCAGAAGCTGCCTGTGGCCCAGTCCTTTATAGGCAGCGACAGCCGCTGCCTGAGACAGCGCGGTTTCCATGCCGCTTCCCTGACTGCTGACGGTAATGATATCGGTTTTCATAGGCAGTCCTCCGTTTATTCGATCGTGAGAATATCGGCAAATCCGGTGACTTCGAATACTTCCTGTACGATTTCATTGACATGGGTCAGCTTCATTCCGCCTTTTCTGCTCATGATCTTATGGGCGGAAAGCAGGATGCGCAGCCCTGCGGAAGAAATATAATCAAGCTTCGTCAGATCGAAGGTAAGGCTCTCCGCGTCGGCGAGAGACTGATTGAGCTCCGCTTCCAGTTCCGGTGCGGTCATCGTGTCCAGGCGTCCTTCCAGCGCGATTTCCAGCGCGCCGCCGTTTGCTTTTTTCTGAATGGTCATTGGTTTTCCTCCTTTAAAAGGCCGGCGTGATAAGGCCTTGCTTATTATACCTTGAAAGAAGGGAAAACTGCAAGAGGATTTTTCGGCATAAGACGCTGTTGCGGTTACAGCTCAGCTTCGAAGCATTGGCAGGCAGTATAAGCGAGGGGGTGCAGGGGAACTCCCCTGCATGATATCAGCATTCAGCGGCTTTGCCGGGCGCAGCCGAACGCGCCCGGTGGGCG
>CADBNX010000413.1 GCA_902796115.1 uncultured Eubacteriales bacterium | reverse complement strand
TGCGTAACCGCGGGCGGGTACCCGAAGTTATCCTTCCGCCCTGCGCCGCGATCGCTTTCACATAAGCCCCGTCGTTTTTCTCCAGCTCCCATTTCCCTGCCATTTCCGCATAAACGCTGTCCGGTATAGGAACGGCTCTTCCGGCTCATCCCGCTCCGGCACAGACCGCAAAAGGGGGCACGGCAGTGCCGCGCCCCCCGCATGCCTTTCGGCAGGGTTTTTACTCGCCCTTGGCAGCCTGATAGCTGTCATAGGCATCCTTATAGTAGCCAAAGAGTTCCTCAATGCCCATGGCCTTCAGTTCGCTCTGGAAGGCGTCCCATTCGGCCAGGTCGCGCTTGCCGGTAACAAATTTCGCCAGTTCGGATTCGACGGCTTTATCCAGCACCAGATGCAGGTCGTCGACCGCCAGGGTGGTGTCCTCGTCAAAGTAGACGACGTGCGGCGTGGAATCAATGCGGTAGGGCTCCATCTGCGTCTTCAGGGAGCGCATGGCCCAGCCGTTGCCCCAGTTCGGGTCGTAGCCGTAGGGCACCAGGGACTTGTCATAGAACCAGTTGCGCATTTCGGGACGGTTCGTGACGCCCAATTCAAAGGCCTCGCTGCCTTCCAGCGGGTTGGAGCGGTTACCGATCAGCTGGGAGTTTCCGCTGGCACCGCCGGCATGGCCGCGCATGAACGGAGAAGAACCGGTCTCGTTGCCGTCCTTGTCATACCAGTGCGCCGCACCGGTCTCATCCGCGGTGTAGCCGCCGATCATGTCGATGGTGTCGGAGCTGGTCGCGGCCGGACCGCACCAGATATACATGCCACCCAGATCGCTGTAGAAGAAGTCGATCCAGCGGCAGATCGCTTCCGCCTTCTCGGGCTCGATATCCGCGTTCAGCAGCACGCCGCCGTGCTTGAATTTCAGCGCGGTGCCGGTGCGCGGGGTGTTCGCGTACTCACTGGTGAGGGGCTTCAGGAAGCTCCAGCGATGGTACAGATCCGCATCGGTCAGGTGCTGCCAGTTGCCGCCGCCGGCCGCCGCGTACTTCTCCGCTTCGTAGTTCGCCAGCACCTGGGTCTGGCCGATGGTGTAGAATTCGGGATCGATGATGCCGTCCGCGTAGAACTGATGCATCAGTTCCACCAGCTCCTTGAAGCGTTCGGTCATGACGGGCAGCACGAATTCCTTTTCATCGCCTGTGAACATTTCCGCCCCGTAAAGTCCCAGTCCGTTGCCGGCGGCAGTGCCACTCTGCGCCCAGACAAAGCCGAAAGCGTTCATCAGCGGGGACATCGGGTTGTCGTATTCATAGGAACCGGCCAGCGGGTAGAGGTCCGGATGGCGTTCTTTGATCTTGTACAGGTACGCCACGAAGTCCTCCAGCGTTTCCGGGATCTGGCCGTAGGCATAGCCCGCTTCGGACAGATACTTGTTGTTCACGCCCATTTCGACGCCGGGCTCGGACAGGATGTACAGATCCACATACGCCGGGAAGGAGTAGATCTTTCCGTCCGGCGTGGTGGCGTAGGCAAGGCCTTCGGGATGAACTTCATCCCAGGCGCACAGGTAGGGCATGATTTCCGGAGTGAAGTAGGGGGTCAGATCCAGGAACAGATCCTCGCCCATGCCGTAGCGGACGAGCTCCGCGTCGGTAAGGGGAAGATCCCACAGCAAGTCGGGCAGATCGCCGGACGCCAGCAGCAGGCTTTTGCGTTCATCTCCCGCGGAGGCCAATACCTGCTCCACTTCAAAGTCGATACCGGTGAATTTTTCCGACCAGTTCCAGAACCACATTTTGTCCGCGTCGATGCCGTCAGTCTCGTTGCGTCTGGACAGCACGGTGACGGTCACGGAGCCATCCTCCACAATCGGCCAGTCCACGTAATCGGTGTGGTCGTTGTAGTCGGCCAGGGCGGAGACGCATCCGAGCGTCAGCATCAGCGCCAGGACCATTGCGAGCAGTTTACGCATGTTTTTCCCTCCTGAATAATTTTTTATTGAAAACGGCTGTGCGCACAGCCGTTATTCAAACTAACCCTTCACCGCGCCGATCATCATACCCTTCACGAAATACTTCTGTACGAATGGATAGGCAATGAGCAGCGGCGCGGAGGCGATGACGATCAGGGAGTATTTCATGGCTTCCGCCATGTACGCCCGGCGGGCGATGGCGGCAATGGTGTCCGCGTCCATGGAGGAGGTGTCCACCGTTTTCAGGGAATTGGTGGCCTCAAGCAGCATGCTGCGCAGGAACATCTGCAGCGGCAGGTAATCATTTTTCGTGATGTACACGAGCGCGTTGAAATAGTCGTTCCATTTGGCCACGGCGAAGAACAGCGCCATGACGGCCAGGATGGAGCCGGAGAGCGGCATCGCGATGGTGAAGAAGGTTTTGAATTCGCTGGCGCCGTCAATGCGGGCAGATTCATACAGTTCTTCCGGAATGGTGCTTTCAAAGAACACGCGGCTCACGATCATGTTGTAGATGCTGCTCGAGCCGATGAAGATCAGCGAATACCACTGGTTCACCATATTGAGGCTCTTCATGACCAGGTAGGTGGGGATCAGGCCGCCGCCGAAGTACATCGGGATCAGAAAATAGATGCTGAACAGGCGGCGTCCCGGCAGCGCCCGCTTGCTCAGCCCGTACGCGCAGGGAATGGTCAGGATCAGACTGTAGAGCGTGCCCGCAGTCGCGTAAAAAAGCGTATTCCGATAGCCGATCCAGATATTGGATTCGGACAGCAGATTCGTATACGGTTCCGTGGTGAACCCTTTGAACCAGAAGAACACCTCGCCCCGGGACACCGCGTAGGGATCCGAGAAGGAAGCCAGCAGCACGAAATACAGCGGATAGAGGCAGATGAAGAGCAGCAGCAGGTTCAGCAGTACGTTGATGCAGTCGAAAACCACATCGCCCTTTGTGCGGCGGATAGCGGAGTACTTTTTCTTCATGCGCGCCTCCTTTCTTACCATAGTGAGGTGTCGGACAGTTTTTTGGAAACGGTGTTCACGATAATCAGCAGCGTCACGTTCACCAGGGTATTGAACAGCCCGATCGCCGTCGAGTAGCTGTACTGTCCGCCGAGCAGACCCAGTTCATACGTATAGGTGGAAATGATCTCCGACGCGTCCAGGTTCAGCGGGTTCTGCAGCAGGTACACCTTTTCGAAGCCGACGGAAAGGATGGAGCCGCAGCGCATGATCAGCATGATCACGATGGTGGGCAGCAGCGCCGGGATATTGATGTGCCAGATGATCTGCAGCCGGCTGGCGCCGTCGATGTACGCGGCCTCATGCAGCTCCGGGCTTACGTTGGAGAGGGTCGCCAGATAAATGATCGTGCCCCAGCCAAGGCCCTGCCATACGCCGCTCCACACGTAGATATGCGGGAAGTAGGCGGCGGTGCCCAGGAAATCCACCCGGGTGCCGCCCAGCGCGGCAATTACGTTGTTGAAAAGCCCCGCGGACTGGTTCATGAACAGGTTCAGCATGGCCACGATGACCACCGTGGAAATGAAGTGCGGCGCGTAGGTGATCATCTGCACGGTTTTTTTGAATCTGCTGCTGCGCAGCTCGTTGATCAGCAGCGCCGCGATGATAGCCAGCGGGAACGTGGCCAGAGAATACAGGGACAGCGTCAGCGTGTTTTTAATGATGCGCCAGCAGTGCGGGTAATTGAAAAACTTCTCGAACCATTTCAGCCCCACCCACGGGCTGTTGAAAAAGCCGAGCTTGGTTTTGAAATTGCGGAACGCGATCTGTACGCCGTACATGGGCATGTAGTTGAATAAGAAGATATGCACCACCGCGGGCAGCATCAGCACGTAGATCTGCCAGTAATCGAAGATGCGCCGCCAGAGCGGCTTGCGGTGAATGCGCATCGTACCGGACGAAGCGGACTTCAGCAACGGACAACACCCTTTCTGCCGTCGGATTGAGCAGGGAATAATGAACTGATTTCAGAATTATGATATCCGCCCGCTCCGCAAAAGTAAATACTCTTTTCCGGACATGCCGTGCCGTTTTTGGGACAAAAACACAG
>CADBNX010000412.1 GCA_902796115.1 uncultured Eubacteriales bacterium | reverse complement strand
GTGTTGTACACATGATCCATATCCGTGTGGGAGCCGAAAACGTCGCGCGGGTTGAAGGCGCCGTCCTGATTGAGGTCCAGCGCGTTTTCCGCGATGAATTCCTGCAGGTCCTCCGAGCACAGGTTCGCTTCGCGGGCGCCGAAGGCGTCGTCCGGATCAAAGCTGTCCATGGCAAACTGGTTCGGCGCGACGACGCACATCTCGTCCGGCACACGCCGGGCCATCCAGTGATGTCCGCCGATGGTTTCCATCCACCAGACCTCGTTTTCGTCGTTGAAGGCAATGCCGTTGGATTCATAGGTGCCGTACTGCTCCAGGAGCGAGGCGAGGCGCAGCACGCCTTCCCGCGCGGTGCGGATATAGGGGAGCACCAGCACCACGATATCCTCTTCGCCGATGCCGCCCGGCACTTCCTTTTCCCGGCCGTGCGCTTTCTTCAGCTCCACCAGGGGATCCGCGGAGAGCACCCGCGGGTTGGAGGTGATGGTTTCCGTCGCGGTCATGCCCACGTTTGCCGCGTTCATGCCGCTGGCGGCCCAGATGCCTTCTTTTTTATCCACGTTGGGGCACGCGGTGTAACGCAGCGGGTTTTCCGGCAGCGGGATCTCCACATGGGAGAGCACGCTTTTATATTTCCGGGGCTGCTGATCGGGCGTGACCACGATCATTTTCTTTACGTCAAAATGCCCGTCGTCCGTGCGGGCGATCATCGTCGATCCGTCATTTGTGGCTTTTTTACCGAGAAGTACGGTGGTACAGGACATCGGATTCCCTCCTTGTCGGCGCTTCGCGTTCCGGTGAACGGCAGACAGCGCCGTTCTGCCTGCCTGTGATTGGATTTCAGTATACTCCGGCAGACGCGAAAAATCAAGAACACAGAGCGCTTCGCGCAGGGAGATATGCCTTCGCCATGTTTTGAACAGAAAGAACAAAACGATGTCCGATCATGGAGGAAGCGCGGGAAAGACAGGAACACGGGAAGCTGCTGAGAGATCCTTCACGACGGCTGCTGCTCCGCTTCGCAGCCTGTTCAGGGTGACTTCGTTCGATTTCGGGGTGGCAGAAAGCCTGTTGACGCAGCAGCGTTCAATCAAACTTGAACGATTGCCTAATGCCTAATCCCTAAGCCCCATTCCCTGTTGCCTCTTCCCTCTTCCACCGATCAGAACGCAGCGACTGATATCACTCTTCGTGAAGCGAACCTGGCCCTTGATCCGGCGTCAGCCGGGACAGCATCTCTTCCCGGCGCGCTTGCCAGCGCTCGCCGTCAGCCTCCTCATTGCGGGAAACGGAAGCTTCCCGGATGGCATCCCCGGAGCGGATCAGGCAGTCCCCGCCGGTATGAAAGCGGAGATTGTCTTCAACCCTCAGGCCGTCGATGGAAAGATAATCGTCTATGACAAGCCAGTTCCAGGCGGTATATCCCACCGCGTTCCCGGAAATGACGATATTGCGTCCGAACCAGGACCCCATCTCCTGACTGACAATGATCCCGAAGCCGTTCATCGCGGAGGGGTTTCCTTCAAACAGGTTATCTGTCACGCTGAAATTGACGATTTGCATTTGGCTGCCGTGGCCGTCCATGCGGAACATGCTGCCGGTGTCGCCGCCCAACCTTTCGCAGACGTTGCCGCGGAACGTGAAATCCCTTACTTCTTCGCGGACGTTGAAATACAGCGCCTGATTGTAACCGCTGATCCGGTTGCGCTCGATCAGCGTGCACTCCGTACGAGCCTCGAGTATGATGGCGGTTTCCTCATAAACGGCGTTTCCCCGGGCCTGCTTCGGCGTCGGATCCGGTGAGAAGCGGTTGTCATGGATCCATGTGGCAGCATCATAGGAGACGCCGCCGAACGTGCCGCAGAGTCCGTTGTTCAGATCGACGGCACCGATGAATTCGTTGTGATCGATTTCCATGCCGGCGTGGTACATGGATTCGATCGCGAAGGCCCAGCCGTCTTCATCCGTGGAAAAGGTCGGCGAGCCGAGACGGCAGATCACATTGTCATGGATCCTGCAGCCGAGCATCCATCCCGTGTAGTACCAGAACTTGACCGGCACGCCGCGTTTGCCGTTAACGCCCGTGCGGCAGTCCTCGATGATCGTATTGCCGGAAACCTCAAAATCCTGCAGACCGCCGCAGAAAAGCGCTCCCCGGCCGTAGACGGAACCCCACGCGTCCGGACCGTAAAAGCTGTTGTCTTTCATATAGTTATGACAGAAGCGCCCGCCGGTGACCGGATGTGCCGGCGGCGCGCCTTCGTCAATGTCCGTTGCGCGCCAGCCTACGCCGATGTGCACGAAATCCGTGATGACGCAGTCGTGGATCGCAACATCGTTCCGGTTCTGAATCTCGATGGCCTGCGTGGCGATTCCCGCGCCGTCAAACCGGATATGGGACACGTGCTGGCTGCCGTCCGTTTTTTCCCCTTCGGCGCCAAGCGGCGACACAAGACGCAATATGGCGTTTTGCCCGCCCATTTCCTCCGTCAGCACGGCGGAGGTCAGGACCGTACTTTCGCCCTCTCCCTCCAGGCTTACCCCGGGCGGCAGTTCGATGGGCGCGTCCGTTTCATAGATCCCCGGAGCGAGATGGATTTTATCACCGCGCGCTGCCGCGGCGGCAGCGAAGCCCGGGGTTTTCCAGGGCGAAGCGCGTGTGCCGTCGCCCCGCTCATCGCTGCCGGAGGGCGACACATACAGGACCCTTTGCGCTGTTTCACCCGAATCTGCCGGCGACGGCGTACTTTCCGCCGCGGCCGGAACAGGCTGATACACAAGCAGGATCAGCGCCAGGAGCGCAAGCGCCGCCGGATTCGTGCTTTTCATGCCGGATGTCTCCTTTCATACGCAAAACGGTCTGTTATTCCGCACGGGATCCGCAAAAACGGAACGGGACGGGAACCGCTTCCCACGCTGCCGAACGGGAAAGTACATCCTTACGCGTGATTTCCCGTATCCCGGCACCAGGCCGCGATCTCCCCGATCAGGCGCAGCGGAAGCGTGTCCGAGTACGGGATCCGGATCGATCCTTTCGCGTACGAGCAGCCCGCCCGATCCAGTTTTTCGGCGAAATGCGCCACAGCCTCCGGACCGGGATACAGCCCAATGTGGTTCTTTGACGCGGCGAAGTGGATGATATTGCGGCCCTTCCAATACGTCGGCATCGACCAGGAAATCTTCTCCGCCGCGTCCGGCAGTTCGCTTTTGAGCGCCGCCCGTACCAGCCGCAGCTGTTCTCTGACGGCTTCGTCCTGCGCGAGAATATACGCGTCCACCGTTTCCGGGGCTTTTCCGCAGTAATGATTCTGGTTTTCGTTTTTGAATGACCGTCCGCAATTCGGGCATTTCCACATGACAGATCCCTCGATTCTTTTTCCGCGGCGTCTGACAGGGGAAGCGTGAAGCGCTCACCCGGTCAACAACCGTTCGCAGACCGGATTTCATGGGCAGGATAGCACAAATGCGGCTCATCGTCAATCTGTGTGGTGAAACGAGTGGGGAAACGGGCAGATTCAGTCATGAATAAGGAGAGGGGCCGACACGCAGCCCCTCTCCTTTGTTCTGTTCTTTGTCAGTCCGGAAACCGTACCGGCCTGCCCGAACGCTCACAGATCCACTTTGGGAATACCGGCGAATCCCTTTTCCAGATCCGCGTCCGTCGGGATATAATCCGTCATTTTGCCGTCGTGGAAGCGCTCGTAGGCCACCATGTCAAAATAACCCGTGCCGGTGAGGCCGAAGAGGATGGTTTTGTCTTCGCCCGTTTCCTTACACTTGAGCGCTTCGTCGATCGCGGCGCGGATGGCGTGGGCGCTTTCCGGCGCGGGCAGGATGCCTTCCACGCGCGCGAATTCTTCCGCCGCGCGGAATACGCTGGTCTGCTCCACCGCGCGCGCTTCCATGAAGCCGTCGTGATAAAGCTGGGACAGGATGCTGCTCATGCCGTGATAGCGCAGGCCGCCGGCATGGTTCGGGGCGGGAATGAAGCCGCT
>CADBNX010000411.1 GCA_902796115.1 uncultured Eubacteriales bacterium | reverse complement strand
CGCCTGCTGGCACCAGTTCTTCCACAGTCTGGACCGTGCCTACTGGTTCATGCCTTTCTCCGCGAACATCTCCGGCGCGGCGGAAATGAGCCTGGATATGCCCGTGAAGGAGCAGATCCAGATGCTCAAGGACGCCCTGGCCGCCCAGAGTGAGTACAAGGACAGCTTCTTCATCTATGCGGCCTGCGGCAGCAAGCGAGACATGATGTATGACGTGAATGCGGCTCTGATCAAGGCCATGATCGCGGACAGCGAGGATTTCAGCTACGGCACGGACAAGAGCGTGAACAACCTCTACTTCTGCTCCTCCTCCGAGCTGCACCAGACCCTGATGTCCCGCTTCTACTTCTACAACGCCTTCGACGTGGTGTTCAAGTAAAACCAATTCACACGAATAAAAGACAGCCTGCGCTGGAACCTGTTGACGGTCGGCGCAGGCTGTCTTTGTCTGAAGACGCCGGGCTTGACTGTGCCATCAGCATGTCCTTTCGTCAGCGACGGGCAAGATTCAGGCAAGGAACCTGAAACTACCCATCGCTGTTTTCTCAAAATTTATCAGCAGCTTGTCGACCTAATGGAGCTTGACACAGCAAGGCGCAAGTGGTATATTTTTCATGAGCAAGGGAGCTTGAACAGCTTCCTTGTTTTGTTTATTTTTTCAGAAAGATGGGTAAAGCAATATGAGCAGTGTCCATGAAGAATGCGGCGTATTTGGGATCATGACGAAGCAACCGGAAGATGTAGCCAGTATGGTTTATTTTGGACTCTACTCCTTACAGCATCGGGGACAGGAAAGCTGCGGCATCGTAGTCAATGACGACGGCATTTTTGTCTCCCATAAGGATGTTGGACTCGTCAGTGAGGTTTTCAATGGCAGTATCCTGCAGTCTTTCCCCAAAGGAACGATGGCCGTCGGACATACACGATACGGCACAACGGGTGGAACAAACCGTAATAACTGCCAGCCCATCGAAGTTAACCACCAGAAAGGCCATATGGCGCTTGCGCATAACGGAAATCTGTCCAACGCGGCGGAGCTCAGGTCTGCGCTGGAGATGAAAGGCGCTATCTTTCATACGACCAGCGACACTGAAACGATCGCGTATATCGTTACACAGGAAAGACTGAACGCGTCTTCCATCGAAGAAGCGCTGAGCCGCGCAATGAACAGGCTTGAAGGAGCTTATTCTTTAGTCTTAATGTCGCCGCAGAAGCTGATTTGCGCAAGAGATCCGCATGGATTTCGTCCGCTGTGCTACGGGCAGACTCCGGAGGGGACCTGGATTGTCGCGTCGGAAAGCTGCGCGCTTCATGCAGTCGGCGCGAAGCTGATCCGTAATGTGGAACCGGGCGAAATCCTGGTCTTCAGCAAAAACAGGATTCAATCCCGGAAGGAGCACTGCGGAAAAGAACAGGCTCATCATTGCATCTTTGAATATATCTATTTTGCCAGGCCGGATTCCGTTCTGGATGGAATTTCGATTCACAGCGCCCGTGTCCGTGCTGGCATGTGCCTTGCAAAAGCGCACCCGGTTGAGGCGGACATCGTGATCGGTGTGCCTGATTCCGGACTTGACGCCGCCCTGGGATACAGCCGTGCTTCCGGGATCCCGTACGGCATCGGACTGATCAAGAACAAATACATCGGGCGGACATTCATTGCGCCGGACCATAGACTGGATCAGGTAAAGATCAAATTGTCTGCGATTGAGGATGCGGTTCGTGAAAAACGCGTGGTGCTGATCGATGACTCCATCGTCCGGGGAACAACCAGCAGCCGGATCGTTGCGCTTCTGAGGGAGGCCGGGGCGAGAGAAATCCACATGCGCATCTCATCCCCGCCGTTTCTTTATCCGTGCTATTACGGAACAGACATCGATTCTCGCGAGCATCTGATTGCCTGTCATCATACTGTGGATGAAATTGCAAAGATCATCGGTGTGGATTCACTTGGATATCTTCCCACGGACAAATTGGATGTTATCGCCGGAGATGGTGTGACCTGCCATGCGTGCTTTACCGGGAAATACCCGACTGCGATTCCCGCAGATACGCGGAAGGACCGTTTTGAACGCCGCCTTTCACAATGAGCCGGAGGTGAGATTATGGCAGCTTTTGACCGTGTTCTGTCAGGCATTCCGGAGATGGATACCGCCTTCGACAATATCCGGCTGGGGGATAACGTTGTCTGGCGCGTGACAGATTTATCCCAGTTCAGGATGTTCATGGAGCCCTATGTTGAGCAGGCGGTTCGTGACCATCGCAATATCATCTATCTGCGTTTCGCGAGCCATGAACCGCTGATTGCGGAGCGTCCCGAAGTCAAGACGGTAAAGCTGCCGCTGTCCCACCGGTTTGAAACCTTTACCGTGGACATTCACAATATCATTGAACAGGAAGGCAAAGACGCTTTTTACGTTTTTGACTGTCTTTCCGATCTTCAGGCTGCCTGGGCAACGGATCTGATGATGGGCAACTTCTTCCGGGTCACATGCCCGTTCCTGTTCATACTGGATACGGTTGCCTTCTTCCCGATTATCCGGGGCAAACACTCGGTCCAGGCCATCAATAAGATTTTGGATACAACACAGCTGTTTATCGATGTCTATGCTGACAGCAGGAATACCTATGTCCGCCCTGAAAAAGTGTGGAACCGCAGTTCTGACACGATGTTCCTGCCGCATATCTATGAGCCGGATACCGGGCATTTCCGTCCGATCCTGGACGGCGTAAAGTCCAGTCGCTTCTATCAGGCGCTTGCGCAGGCGCAGCGTTCCGCAGAAGAACAGTATGCCGACTCGTGGGACAGATTCTTCAACCGGACCAAACTGCTACACGAGAACAGCGCGGATATCACGGATGACTGCGGCAGAATGTGCAATATCATGATGACCCGGGATGAGAAGATGCGCGAAATGGTAAAGAAGCATTTTGTGCCGGAAGACTATTTTGCCGTCCGGGATCATATGATCGGTACGGGGATGATCGGCGGGAAAGCATGCGGAATGCTGCTGGCCAGGGCGATCATCCGGAACAGAGAACCGGATATCGCCGATGTGCTTGAGCCGCATGATTCTTTCTATGTGGGATCGGATGTGTATTATACATACATCGTGGATAACGGGCTGTGGGATTACCGCGTCAGGCAGCGGACGGATGAAGGGTACTTCACGCTCGCGGAGGAATTTGCCGATAAGCTGATGAACGGCGTTTTTTCCGACAGCATGAGAGATCAGTTTGTCCGTATCATTGAGTATTACGGGCAGGACCCTTATATCGTCCGTTCTTCGAGTATCCTGGAAGACGGTTTTGGCAATGCCTTTGCCGGGAAATATGAATCTGTTTTCTGTGTGAACCGGGGCGAGCTGAAAGACCGTCTGGCAGAGTTCGAAAAGGCCATCAAAACCGTGTTTGCCAGCACCATGAGTCTCTCCGCGCTGGATTACCGGAAACGGCGCGGATTGGACAAACGGGATGAACAGATGGCGCTGCTGATCCAGCGGGTTTCCGGATCCTATTACGG
>CADBNX010000410.1 GCA_902796115.1 uncultured Eubacteriales bacterium | reverse complement strand
TTCTGCTATAATGTAAGCAGCATGACTGCCTCAGCCGGAGTAACTTAATCGGCTGGGCAGCGCGCTACCGCGAAGCGGTTTAGTTCACTCCTAATTTACAAAGGAGAGAAAATCGTGAAATATCAGGTTGCTTACAAAAAAGAAAACCGCATGCAGATGCCATCGTGGGGAGATTTTACTTTGCGTGGTGAAGTCGGAAACCGCATAGATCAGTTCATCATGCAATCTGTTACCAGCGAACATTTCCGGAAAGATATTCTGAAGGAAGCTGAGAATTGCTTTCGGGATCAGGAAGATGATCAGGAATTGTACGGCCTGTGGCGGTGTGAATTCTGGGGAAAGCTGATGCTCAGCGCGGTAAGGGTGTGCCGCATGAAACAGGACGAAGCTTTCAAGGATTTTTTGCGGGAATCTGTCTATGCTTTGCTCCGCTATCAGCGGGAAGACGGTTATCTGAACACTTATAAAGACAGCCGTAATGTGATTCCGATGCCGCTTGCTGTGATTCGGGAAAAATATGGCATGAATTTCAGTTACAATTGGAACATCTGGGGCCGTAAATACACATTGTGGGGGTTGATTGAAGCGGCTGAACTGCTCGACGATACCCACATTCTTGAATGTGCAGACAGAATGGCCACCGAAATGCTGGAGGACCTGGATGCGCTGGGCGTGCAATTTCAGGATACCGGCGTCATGAGCGGCATGCCTTCCTGCTCTGTTATGAAACCTTTGCTGATTCTGTACCGTTTGACTGGGAAACAGCGATATCTGGACGAATGTCTGAAAATTGCCGATTTCTGGGAAAACGGATCTTGCCCCGCTCTGATCCGCAACGGACTGGCATCCACTGCTCCCGGCAATTGGTATGAACGCGGCCTGGATCCCGACTACGTATGGATTGCCAAGGCTTACGAAATGATGTCCTGCTATGATGGGCTGTGCGAACTGTACCGCGTCACAGGGGAGAGGACTTATCTGGAAGCGGTTGAAGGTTTCTGGGAAGCCTTAATTAAATACGAAAGTAATATTCTGGGCAGTGTCAGCTACTGTGAACGATTTGCGAATGCCGTTATGTATGCAAATGCTTCGACTGAAATCTGTGATGTGATTCATTGGATGCGTCTATGCCACGAATTATATGCACTTACAGGTCAAAGCAAGTATATGGACGCTTTTGAACGAGCGTTCCTGAACGCATTTCTGGCAGGTTTGTTTGACGATCATGCCAGCTGCGCCGGCTTCATTCGCAGTCACGGCCGCCATTACCGTTGGTCAGGACAATGTGGAACCCGGTATCAGCACTGCTGTTTGAACAATCTGCCCCGAGGCTTTGTCAATGCGGCTCAATCGGCGGCATCCCGACAGGGAAACAGTTATTTTGTGAATCTGTACATTCCCTCCGAAGTGCATTTTCCGGGTATGCTCATTACTGTCGGTGAAGGGTACACAACTACCGGAAGAGTGCAGATAACAGCCGAAGCGGATCAGTCTGGCAAAACCATATTTCTGCGCATCCCCGACTGGAGCAGGGAAACCTTTGTTACCGTTCCGGATGGCCAAATATTGTCCGCGCCTTGTGCTTCCTGGCTGTCTTTTGCGCTAAACAAAGGCAGGAATATCTTAACGGTACAGTTCGATATGACCACGCGGGTCATTGATTTCCATCACCCGGTAGTCGAAATGCCCGAGAACGATTACCATGTGCGCCGCTGGAAGAGCGGCAATGAATTTCAGAATGTCGATCAGAACATTATGCTCCGTCATGCTATGAGTTCTGTTCAGCGCGGCCCTGTAATTCTGGCACGCTCCAAAAAAATCGGCTGTTCCGAGTGGGAAATGTTCTCCCAGGAGACGGTTTGCGGTCAACATGCCACAGCAGAATGTTCGGAGGTGCATCAGGAACCGGGCTTCCTTTGTCGGTGCAAAATCCGCGTAAAAACCTCCTCAGGTGAAAAGGTCTTTGAAATGTGCGATTTCAGCTCCGCAGGTAACTGTATAACCGATGACAAACGGTTTTTCACACTTTTCATCTAAACCTGCAGACGATAAGCCAACAGGTTAATATGCAGTGCCGGGTTGAAAAACTACGGGTTTACCTGTAACTATTGAAATAAATCAACCGATGATTCATGCCCAAAATCAGCTTGCCGCGTGACGGTTTCTCGTTTATAATCATTTGCCGGAAGCATCCGGAAAATCCCGGGAGGTGATCACGACGGAAGGAAAAGGACCGATGAGGCAGGCCGGCAGAGAGATCGCGTTGTGCGCGGCGATCCTGATCGCCTTCTGCGCGCTGTGCAGGCTGACGGTTTTCAGCCGCTATACCGCGTATGTCGATCTGTATCCGACCGCGGAAGCGGCGCTTCGCCGGGGCGCGCCTGTGATTGAAGCCGACGAACCCGGCGTGCTCCGGGTCGGGGAACTCACCGTTCACGAGGGTTACTTTACCATGCCCGTACAGCCGGACAGGCCCGGGGAAGCCATGCTCCGGATCCTGGACCTCTCAGGCAATTCTGTCGAGACGCTGTTTTTCCGCGTCGGTCCGCTCGGCACGGTGTTTGACCGCCGGACAGGCGGCTTCACCGGAGACCGGGGCGTCATGATCGCGGTCACGCTGTTCTGGATCGCGGTGAGCGTGATCATGGTGTCTCATTACCGGCAGGCGAAAGGCGCGGCGTTCTACGCGCATTCCACGATCTATTTCACCGGCTTCTCCATTTTTTCCGCCGTCACGGCCCTGCTGATGCTCTTTGTCACGCTTCCCTGGCTTTTGCATCCTGAGAGCCGCAACATGCTGTCCAATTTCAACATCATCAACAGCGCGAGTCAGCTTTTCATGCGCATAACCATGCCGCCCACCGTGCTCTTCGCCTTCCTGACGGCCGTCAGCAACATCGAGCTGCTGCGGCACGAAAAGCCGCGCCTTCAAAATGTGCTGGGGCTTGCCGTCGGCGTGCTGCTGATTCTGGGAGAAGCGCTGGGCTTTTATCTGTTCCGCCTTGATTTTGCCGGTTCGGAGCGGCAGTGGCGCATCCTGAACACGCTTCTGAACAGCTACGCCACGGTATTCGTGTACTTCCTGTGCATGCTGTCGGGTTCCGTCATCTGCGGCATCCGCGCCGCGCGGCATCAGCCCCCCGCGGACAGGGACTTCATCATCATCCCAGGCTGCTGGTTCCGCGCGGACGGCTCGCTCCCGCCCCTGCTGCGCGGGCGGGTCGACAGGGCGGCGGCGCTGTGGCGGAAGCAGAAAAAGGAAACCGGCAGGGAGGCTTTCCTGATCCCCTCCGGCGGGCAGGGAAAAGACGAACCCATGCCCGAAGCGGAAGCCATGAAGCGCTATCTGATCACATGCCGGATCCCGGAGGATAAGATCCTGCCCGAATGCCGCTCCCGGAACACGCTCGAGAACTTCGCTTTCTCCGGGGAGATCATCCGGCACACCCTGCCCGAAGGAAAGGTCGCCTTCGCCACGACCAGCTACCACGTGTTCCGCAGCGGACTGATGGCCGTCAGCGCAGGCCTTGAGGCGGAAGGCACAGGCGGAAAAACCAGATGGTGGTTCTGGCCCAACGCGTTCCTGCGGGAATGCGCGGGGATGTTCCGGAACCGCTGGAAGCAGGAATTGCTGTTCCTGTTTCTGATCCTGGCCTTTTTTGCCATGCTGTCCATGCTGCTGTAGCGTCAGAGCCTTAAACACATACAAACAGAAACGGAGGAAAAAACCATGAAAAAGAGCATGCTCAAAAAATACGCCGCCCTGATCGCGGGAATCGGCGTGAACGTGCAGAAAGGCCAGGAGGTCTTCATCTCGGCCGGACTCGATCAGCCGGAGTTTGTCGGCATGGTGACGGAAGCGTGCTACAAACTGGGCGCCAGCCGCGTGGTGGTGGAT
Organism: uncultured Eubacteriales bacterium; assembly: GCA_902796115.1. Lineage (GTDB taxonomy): Bacteria > Bacillota > Clostridia > Christensenellales > Aristaeellaceae > RUG756. Next base: position 7,939 of record CADBNX010000410.1, on the reverse strand, counting down.
TTTGACTGGCAGCCCCTGATGAAGCTGCACATGAAATATGCCTCCCTGAAAGTGCTCGGGGAGCTGACCGGATATCAGAAAGCGCGCTGGGAGCATTACGTGGCGAAAATCCCGTGCCGGATCTATCTGGATTCGGAGGATCCGGACGGGCTGAAGGGCATCAACCAGCAGAAAATGCTGAAAGCGAAACAGATGATCTACCCCTTGATCAAGGGCTACCGCGACGAACTGGAAAACAAATACCAGTGGTGCATCGCCGCTGTTCCCGGCGCGGCCTGGGCCAAAAAGATCTTTCCGGGTCTCACCGTGCACCAGGCAACGGAAAAGCTGTGGGAAGCGATCCTCGCCACGAGCCGGGTAACGGATGATCCCATCGCCGCGTGGAAAGCACACAACGCGTCCCTTGCCTCCCGCTGCGCGTACCTGAACGCCCTCGGCATTGACAAACTGCATTATACCTCCGCCAACGGAACGGATTTCACGGTCGGCATGATTCCGGAGGCCGAGTTCAAGGGCGGCGGGGATACCAGTCTGCAGGGCATCTTCTTCAACCCGAACATCCCGACGGAGGAGTGCTTCATTTCCCCGAAGCGCGGCGAGGCGGAGGGCCTGGTCGTGTCCACGATGCCGCTGAGCCGGGAGGGGCAGCTGATCGAGGATTTCTCCATCCGTTTCCATGAAGGCAAAGCCGTCGAGTGGCACGCGAAAAAGAACGAGCAGTTGCTCACCAACATCATCACAGCGGACGAAGGCGCGGCATACCTGGGCGAATGCGCGCTCGTTCCCTATGATTCCCCCATCCGCAGCAGCGGCCTGCTCTTCTACAACACGCTCTTTGACGAAAACGCCGCCTGCCACCTGGCGCTGGGCATGGGATTTGCCGACACCATCCGCGGATTTGAATCAAAATCGCTCGAGGAATGCCGGAAGCTGGGCATCAACGACTCGATGGTGCATGTGGATTTCATGATCGGCTCTGAGGATCTGAATATCGACGCGATCACCCGCGGCGGTGAAACCGTGCCGGTCTTCCGCGGCGGGAACTGGGCGTTCTGACCCAACGAACCGCCCGGCACGGCGGAAAAAAGCACGGCAGGCAACGCGGATTTCTTCCTTGCCTGCCGTGTTTTTGTATTCCCGGGATCCCGTTCAGTCCTTCACAATGACCGCGACCATCCGCACGGGATCCTTCCCGATGTTCTTCACGCCGTGCCCGTGCCCGTTCGGCGTGGACAGCGCGTCTCCCGCGGTGAGCGTCTCCTCCGCTTCGTCGTCCCGCACCAGCGCGGTGCCCTGCAGGAAATAGAACAGTTCCGTTTCGTTTTCATGCACATGGTATCCGATGGATTCTCCCGGCTGCAGCTCGATCACGGAAAAGATCCGGGCGTTTGCCGGCAGTTCCGGAAATACGCGGGTCAGATGCACCGTTCCGTCCCCGCCCCGCATGTGTTCCCTTGCCTCCACAGGCATGCTGTCCTTGCGTGATATCATATCTGCTCCTCCTTGTTTATGGTGTCTGTCCGGTCAGAAGCCGGGCAGTTATCCTTTTTTGATTTCCCGGCGGATGCCCGGCCCACCGCCGTCCTTCGGAATAAAGGATACGGCTTCCTTCGTCAGCTCGATCCGTCCCGTGCTTCCGGCGACGCTGCCGTTCTTCAGCAGGGCAGTCACGATGCGCTCATTCAGCAGCGGTCCTCCGCCTTTTGTGAGGCAGTCCTTCCACAGCGTGAACGGACAGCCTTCCTTCCACCCCAGGCAGTAGAACGCGCGGCTGTTCTCCGCCACGCCCTTTCCGCAGAGCGGACAGGCGACGTCCGCGATAGGTCCGGCGGAGGCGGCCCGCTTCTTTCCGGCATTTTTCTTTTCTTCCGCGATCTGCTTCTCCGGCGCCCTGTCCCGCGCGAATTCCACCAGAAATACGCTGTAGCGGCGGATGCTGTCCATGAACGGCGCGCACTCCCGGCGGTTTTCCGCGATTTCATGCAGCGCAAGCTCCCATTTGCCGGTCATTTCCGGGGAAGACAGCTCCTGCGGCACCAGTTCGATCAGCTGGATCCCCTTCTCGGTCGGCTGAATGGCTTTGCCCCGCCGCTGCGCGTACCCCACCTTGATCAGCCGCTCGATCATCGCGGCGCGTGTGGCGGGCGTGCCGAGGCCGGAGCCCTTCATCTGTTCGCGCAGCGCCTCGTCGTCCAGATCCCTGCCCGCGTTCTCCATCGCGTACAGCAGCGACGCGTCCGTATGGGGCGCGGGCGGCTTTGTGGTTTCCTTTTTGATCGCGGTGCTTTGAAGCGAATACTCGTCCCCTTCCTTCAGGGGCGGCAGCGGCTTTTCTTCGGGTTCCTCAGCCTTTTTCCTTTTCGCGCCGCTCTCCTCTTCCTTTTCCGTGCCCGCGTATACCGCCTTCCAGCCTTCCCGTGTTACGTTCCTGCCGGTGGTTTTGAACATTTCATCCCGGCAGCGGGTCAGCACCTTCACCGCCTCGTATTCATAGGCCGGATAAAAGACCGCCGCCGTGCGCCGCGCGATCATGTCAAAGATCTTTTTCGCGTCCTCCGGCAGTTTTTCCACCGGCGCGGTCTGCGCCGTCGGCACGATCGCGTGATGGTCGGATACCTTGCTGTTGTCAAACACCCGCTTGCTGAAGGGAAGCTTTCCATCCTTCTGCCAGGCGATGCCTTCGTTCAGCTTCCGGTATTCCTCCGGCAGCTTTTCCAGCGTCGTACGGATGCGCGGCAGCATATCCAGCGGCAGATAGCGCGAATCCGTGCGCGGATAGGTGACGGCTTTCCATTTCTCATACAGGTCCTGCGTGATCTTCAGGGTCTTATCCGCCGTGAAGCCCCAGCGCCGGTTCGCGTCCCGCTGCAGGGAGGTCAGATCGTAGAGCTGCGGGGGCAGCTCCTTTTTATCTTCCTTCGTCACGGAAGTGATCCTGCCCCTGCCTTCCTTCACCTTGTCGGCAAGGCGCTGTGCCTCCTCGCGGGAAGCGATCCGGGAAGCGGTCTTTTCATCCTCGCGTTTTGGGTCGAACCACACGCCCTGCCAGTCCCCGAAGGAAGCCGTCAGGGTATAATACTCCTCCGGTTTGAAATTCTCGATCTCATGCCAGCGCCGCACCAGCAGCGCCAGGGTGGGCGTCTGCACGCGGCCGATAGAAAGGTGCGCGCTGTAGCGGATGGAAAAAGCCCGGCTCGCGTTCATGCCCACCAGCCAGTCCGCCTCGGCGCGGCTCTGCGCGCTGCGGTACAGCCCGTCGTACTCGCTCTCCGGCTTCAGCTGCGCGAATCCCTCCCGGATCGCGGCGTCCGTCATCGAGGAGATCCACAGCCTCTCCACCGGTTTTCTGCATTTGGCCTGCGTGTAGATCAGGCGGAAAATCAGTTCCCCTTCCCGCCCCGCATCGGTGGCGCAGATGATTTTCTCGGTATCCGCGCCGTTGATGATTTTCTTCACCACGCCGTACTGTTTTCTGGTTTTCGGCAGCACCTTGCAGGGAATGCTCTCCGGCAGGATCGGCAGATCCTTCATATTCCAGCGCTTGTACTTCTCGTCGATCTCGTCCGGCTCGCACTGGCTCACCAAGTGCCCGATCGCCCAGGTCACGATATATCCCGCGCCCTGCACGAATCCGTCTCCGCGCTCGCGGCATCCGAGCACCCGGGCGATGTCCATTCCCACGCTGGGTTTTTCCGCGACCACCGCAATCATGTTTCCCGTGTCCTTTCCGTCCCGTAAATCTCCGCCAGTTCTCTTTTCCCGTCCCCGGTCCAGACCGCAAGCGGCGGAAGCATCCGCACGCCGCCCGGTCTTGCGCCGAGCACGCCCTCGGACAGACAGAGCTTCGCGTCCTTACCCGGCCTTGTGTAAACCGCCCGGGTCCGCTTCAGCGCGAAGCCCGCCGCGCACATCCACCGCAGCACCCGGTCCGTCTCCCGCGCGGGATACACCAGCGCGAACCTTCCTCCGGGCTTCAGCGCGCGCGCGGCGGACAAAAACAGCGCGTCCCAGCCGCCGCGCAGCCGGGCCCTCGCCTCCGTCTGAAGCATCCCGCTCTGCGCCGCTTCTTCATAGGGCGGATTGGCCACCGCGAGCGTATACTGCCCCTCCCGGAGCAGCGAAGGCTCCGTCCAGTCCCCCCGGATCACATGCAGACGCTCCGCAAGTCCGTTCAGCGCGAAGCTTTTTTCCGCGCGCAGCGCCGCGTCGGGCCGGATCTCGATGCCGTCCCCGGTCAGCGTATTCTCTCTTCCCCACAAAAGCAGCAGCAGCGCACCGTCCCCGCAGCCCAGATCGATCACCCTGTCCCGGGGCGCGGGACACGCGAAATCCGCCAGCAGCACGCTGTCCATGCCGAAGCGCCAGGAGGATTCGTTCTGAATGATTCTCAGTCCCGCGCGCTGCAGATCGTCGATCCGGTCCCCCGGAAGCAGCATTTCCGTTTCCCCGCAGGTCAGCATTGTTCCGTCCTTTTCATGGTCATGGTGCCCGCCGCCCGATTCCCCGCCCGGTTGTCGGCGGCCGTCCCTTTCTTCGGGGAATATCCGCATTATAATGCAGTTTCCCGCTTTAGGCAAGGAAAGGCGAGGTTTACAAACGCTGCTTTTTCAGATACAATGAAATACGGCTTCCGCGGTCATGGCAGCACAGCCCGCACCCGTCATTCAAAGGAGGAAAACCATGTCAAGCCTGATCAAAAAATCCATCGCCGCAAGTCTTTTCATCAGTCTGGGCAATTTTGCCCTGCTCAAGCTCGGCAATCCCATCGGCCCCGTGATCTTCGCGTTCGGTCTGCTCGGCATCTGCACCCTGGGGCTCGCCCTCTTCACGGGCAAATGCGGCTTCCTGTTTGAAAGCAAACTGAAGCTTTCGGACCTGCTTGTGATCCTTGCCGTCAACCTGGCGGCCGGGTACCTTGCCGGGCTTCTCAGCCGCGCCGCCGATCCCTCCATTATCGAAGCGGCATCTGCCAAAGCCGCGGGCTGGGATTTCTCCTTTTCCTTCTTCGTCAGGGCTTTCTTCTGCGGCGTCATCATGTATATCGCGGTCAAAACATATCAGAAAGGCACACCGCTCGGTATCCTTTTCGGTATCCCGCTCTTTATCTTCTGCGGTTTCCAGCACTGCATCGCCAACGTCATTACCCTCGGCACCGCGGCCGCATTCTCCTGGACGCTGGTCCTTGCGATCCTCGGAAACTTCGCAGGTTCGCTCGCCGCAAGCTTCCTGTGCGCCGAAGCGTCAAAAGCGCCGAAAAGCGCGGGGAAGCAGTGACCGGATCCCGGAAGCGCGATGGAAATCGGATTGCAGATGTATACACTGTGCCAGTCGCAGAATGCATGGGTATAATGCGCTGCGTTATTGAACAGGATGAATGCCGTGGCAACCCTTTTGATTGCGTTCGTATCAGTTACCGTAATTTTAAACATATAATTCACGAAGGAGGCAGCAGTATGAATTTCTACACGAAGAATGACAAGGTTTTCGAGAATGCAAGGTTTGTTCTGGAAGAAATCGCAGAAGCGCAGAAGGGCAATAATATTGTAATTCTGGCAGACAGGGAAAGCTATGAAAATGCGCGGGCCCTGGCTGACACTGCGAAAGCTCTCGGTATGAATGTTTTTATCGCAGACGTGGATATGTACGGCGGTGAGGAGGGGTATGATCATCTGCCTATTATGGAACCGCTTCGCCAGGCTATCCTGCACGCAGACATTACCTTCATGACGACCCCGCAGATCAAAACGGGGTTCAGTATGTACTTGGGCAATCAGAAAGACGGTGACGCTTCCCTGGCAGCGGGCACCAAACGCTTTACACTGGAAGCAGGCGGTATGGGAATCTGGAATATCAACCGGGAAGAAGTGATGCGCAACCGGGAACGGGCCATGAAAATGTTTGTCTGGCTCAAACATGCGAAGCAGGTTCATATCAAGACAAAGCGCGGTACGGATCTGACCTGCGATGTATCCTCACCGGACGGCATGTATCCGGTGCTCGGCATCATACCGTTTTATTCCGAGGTGGCGATAGTTCCTGCTATCGGCAGTGTGGACGGAGAGGCAGTCATCGACGGCGCCAGCGAGCGGGCTTATCATCAGCGTGGCTTCCCGATCCGCCCCAACATTCCCGGTCATCGGGAAATCTATATGGAACCGATCCGGCTGCATTTCAGCAAAAGCGAACTGATCGGCTATGAAGCTCCTCAGATTCAGAAAAACCGTCTGGATACCCTGATGGAGAAAGTCAGCCCGCAGCCTCGCTGGTGTGATGAAATCGGCCTTGTGGCCACCACTTCCGTGGAAAACGACGAATTCGGCTGGACCGTGGACGGCAGCCATCACACAAGATGCGTTCACGTTGCCCTGGGCAACAATACAAACCGCAGGGAAATCATCCATGCCAAAGAGCATATCGACTTTGATATGCACGATCCCTCTGTATGGATTGACGATATTCAGATTTGTGACAACGGAAACTTTCTCGACCGGGTCATTGATGAAATGTACGAAAAGAACAAGTGATAAAGGAGAAGTCTGAAAAAAAGGAAAAAGCAAAAATGCAAGGAGAGAAAACATTGGCTGTTACGAGAATCGGCATCATCGGCCTTGGCGGTATCGCCACCGGAAAGCACATTTCCGAGCTTGTAAAAATCAAGGAAGCGCAGATTACCGCGATTTGCGACATCAACGAAGAGAAACTGAAGACAGTCGGTGATAAACTTGACATTGACAGCGCGCGCCGCTTTGTTGATTATCACGATCTGATTGCCTGTGCCGATGTTGACGCAGTGGAAATCTGCACTCCCAATTATCTGCATGTGCCAATGGCAGTTGAAGCGGTGAAGGCCGGTAAGTTTGTCAATGTGGAAAAGCCTTTGGCCATGAGCGTGCGTGAAGCGGAAATGCTCCAGCACACACTGGATGAGCACAAAGCCGAAGCCATGATTTGTTTTTCCAATCGTTTCCGCTCCACATTCCGTTATGCCCGCCATTTGATCGAACAGGGCGCGATCGGAAAGATCCTGACACTGAATATCGCGTATTTAAAGGACAGCGGGCTGCGGCCGGGCAGAAAGCTGGAATGGCGTTTCATCAAAGAGTATGCCGGTACCGGCGTGCTGGGTGATCTGGCCGTGCATCTGATCGATATGGCACAGTTTCTGGCCGGCAATATCAAGGCAGTCTGCAGTCAGATGGGTGTCATTGTTGACAAACGCCCCAAAGAAGACGGAAGCGGCATCGGCATCGCCGAGACGGATGATTTCTGCTCGTTCCTGGCGGAAATGGAGAATGGGGTTCATGCCGTATTCGATATATCGCGCTGCGTGATCGGTCAGACCAACGGTATCCGTTTTCTTGTCTGCGGGGATAAGGGAACGCTTTCATGCGACGTGGAAGATCCCGACAATATCGGCATTGCAAGTCGAGTGGTCGACACTGATAAGCCCAAAATGCACAATATGCCGGTACCGGAGGAATTTTTTGCCGGGCAGGAGCAGTGCTTTGTGGATTTTACGCAGGGAAAGAAGCAGCCGTTTTTCCCGGATATCAACGAAGGCGTCCGCTCTCAGAAGATTCTTGAGGCTGTCGAGCTATCCGCAAAAGAACGCCGCTGGGTCGACATCACGCGGTGAATCAAGCTACGGGAACATCACCATATCATGCGGGAGGGTGATTTTGATATCGGCTCTCCCGTTTCCTGTATTGGTCAGCTTGTACGCTTCGGACGGACGGAAACGATCAATATACTGATTCAGGGACGGAGCGGTCCGGTTTCCGGTTTTCACTTCGATCGGAACCGCTCCTCCGTTTTTTTGATCAGGAATTCGATTTCATGCGTGCCGTCCGGTTTGCAGCAGCACAGATCATGTCCCCGTTTTGCCGGACACTCCGATATGGCATTCTCGTAACTGCCACCGCGGGCGCTCCCGCCTGCC
>CADBNX010000409.1 GCA_902796115.1 uncultured Eubacteriales bacterium | reverse complement strand
TCCGTCCGCTCCGCCCCTGAGCAGGATACGCAGGATCTCACCCGGTGAAATGGACACGCTGCCCGTGTTCACATTCAGGATCAGCATAACGGCGAATGCAGTCACAAGCAGCACAAACCCCGCTGTGATCCTCGCCGCGGCCCCTTTTTTGCTCATGTTTCGCTCCGCCTGTACCCTCTGGGGGTAACCATTTTCCCGTCCGTGATCCTGGTCCTGCTGTTGCCCACAAACACGGTGGTAAACATATCCGCTTCGTATTCACGAAGCTCCCGCAGCGTCATCACGCGGCTGTCCTGTCCCTCCCTGGCGATACAGCGCGCCGCCGCGCACACGGTTTCGGGCGGCACACAGCGAAGCAGGATATCGCAGGCACGCTGCAGATGATCCCTGCGCTTGTGGCTGGCCGGGTTATACAGCACGATGCAGAAATCCGCCTTCGCGGCCATTTCCAGCCGCCGTTCGATGTCCTCCCACGGCGTCAGCAGATCCGACAGGCTGATCACCGCAAAATCATGCCCGATCGGCGCACCGAGCAGCGCCGCGCCGCTCAGCGCCGCCGTGACGCCCGGCACCACTTCCACATCGATCCCACTGCCTTCCGCCATTTCGCACAAAAGGCTTGCCATGCCGTATACACCGGCATCGCCGCTGCACACCATGGCCACGTCAGCGCCTCTCTTCGCGGCGTCAATCGCCATCCGGCAGCGTTCTTCTTCACCCCGCATAGGCGTGTCGATGTACTCTTTATCGGGATACAGATGACGGATCAAATCCAGATATCCGTGATACCCCGCAATGATCCGCACCTGATTCAGAATCCGCCCGGCGCGTACGGTCATCTCATCCGGATCGCCGGGGCCGATCCCCACCGCATACAGCTTACCCATAAAGCACCTCATTTCAGGGGACGCAGAAAGGTCAGGACCCCCGTTCCCCCCGTCAGAATCCAATGTACATCACGGATAAAATCCGCCGCATGGTCCGTCGCCTGATAAAGGTTTTTCTCCGCAAGCCACACGTTTCCTTCGCGGACCGCCCGGAATTCCGAAAGCAGCGTGTTTTTTCCGGTCAGATCCCGCATGCTGCCTACGGAGGAATCAATGGCTGCATTATAAATCAGATAATCCGCGTCGGCCGCCATGGTATAAAAATCCTCCATGCTGACCGTGACGGATGCGCTCTGAGCGTCGGTCGAAAGATCCCGAAGCGCATACACGCCGCCGGCCATGGCGATCATCCGGGGGATGTAATCCGACGGATCGCGCACCACGGCCATCCCGCTGGTATTGATATAGAAGAACGCCGCCGTTTTGCCCGTTTGTTCATATTCTTCCAGCGAATCCGCCTGCTGCGCAAAAAAGCGTTCCGCTTCCTCCTCCCTGCCCAGCAGCACGCCGTACAGCCGGATCCATTCCGTTCTGCCCAGGGGATGCGGTTCATAGCTTGAACGGTCGATCAGCACCGGGATGCCGAGCAGTTCCAGCAGTTCGCGAATCTTCGGCGCGTGCGAGATCATGGTGGATTCGATCGCAAGATCGCACCCCTCCCGCACCAGTCTCTCATAATCCGGCTTATCGTACTTGCCCGCGAACAGGATATCGCCGCGCGCCATAGCATCTGCTGCAGCCGCTACCGACCAGTCCTCCTGCCGTATGCTGGAAAAGCGGATATGATCCAGTCCGCCCAGCGCGTCGAACAGCGACATGGCCGAAGTCGCGGCAAGATAGATACGCTCCGGCGCGCGCCGCAGCACGGTGATTTCGGGGTCCGTTCCTTCCGGCGCTTCCATTCCCCGGGGCAGCACGAGATACCTTTCTTTCCCTCCGATCGTAAGAAGCGCGTATCCCCCTTCGTAGAAATCCACATGGAAGCCCTCTGCATAGCGAAGCGGCAGGCTCGACTGCCATTTCAGCCCCGGCAGTGCGTCCCCCGCCAGTGCATCCACCCGGATGAACAGGGTATAGGCGATTTCATGGGGAACGCTCATGGCCGTGGTTACAGCCCGGATTTCGAAGGCGCGGTTCAGCACAACGGGAACCCAAACCCGGGAGGTATGCTCGCCGCACAGCGTGGGATACTCGGTATCGCCGATCCTGACGCAGGTGTACCGCGGACTGTCAAACACCAGTTCCGCCGTCGTCTCCTTTCCCGAAATGCGAATTTCCGGACAGGAAATCATAACACGGCCGGTGCCGCCGCTGAATGAGAAATCATCCGGCGCAAAGCTCTCCTCCGCTGCCGCAAAACCCGCGCACAGCAGCAGGACCAGCAGGGGCAGCATCATTCGTTTCGGCATGGCGTCCTCTTCATGCTCCTTCCGTCTCCACCGCGGGAACCGGATCCGAGACGATCACCTTATGATCATACCACTTGCCTTTGGTGCCGATCAGCGCCAGGTCAAACTCCTCCTCCAGCACAGGCACCGGCACGTCAAACCCGTACACCTCTTCCGTGTACCCGTCCGGATAGGTCACCCGATCCAGCGTCGGCTCAAGGAGTACCGCCCCTTCCTTTCGCGCTTCCTCCGCCTTGCCCGGATACAGATTCACGATTTTCCTGGACTGCAGGGTAATGTGCACGCACATCTCCCCGTTTTTCACAGTCAGCGTTCCCCTGCCCCCCAGGGCCTCGTTGATGCGGAACATGGAGGAATCCGTGGAAAAGCGGACGGAATACTCCCCGTCCGGCAAAGCGGAATCCTTTTGCTCCTTCAGGACACACAGCTCCTTTGCCCCCGTAAGAAGCATCACAACAAGCAGTATCCAGGACAGACCGGTTTTCATTGCTGTCTCCTTTTCTCCCGGCATCATCTCCCGAACAGCGGTTCGGGAGATGATGCCATGCAAATCACTTCCCGATCACATCAGCGCTGTGCGCGGCATAAAGCTCCTGCACCGCAGGAATGCGGCCCAGGCCCGCGATCTGGCAGTCAATGGTTTCGAACGCGCCGGAAGCGGTGAACATGCTCACCCAGCTGTCCTCGTCTTCGCCCGCCATATCGTTATTGGCATGATCGCCCGCGACCACCATCAGGGGGCGCAGGATGACTTTCGTATAACCGGCAGCCTTCACCGCCTCGATCACGGCTTCGCAGGACGTCTCTTCCGGTTCGCCTTCCACCGTGCCCACAAATACGTTTTCAAAGCCCAGTATGCCCATCTGGGTCTGCATCTGGCTGTAGCTCACCTTGGCGGTATGGGAAGTTCCGTGTCCCATGAACACGAAAGCCACGCCCGCGTCCTTCGCGGCGTCCAGGCTCTCAAATCCCGCATCCTCCACGGCGGCGGCGGTGATCGCCGCGGCAACGGCTTCCTTATCGGCGTTGATGACCGAGGCATCCTGTCCCACTTCGCCCAGCAGCGGTTCCGCGATCGCGACGGACCCGAACTGATTCCGGTATTCCGCGACGCATTCCGTCAGTTCGTCGTATTCGGCGCCGTGCATCAGATGCGTGGGCTGGATCACCAGCTGCTTCACGCCGTTTTCCACGGCACGGTCCAGCGCCTGCCGCACATTGTCAATCTTTTCATCGTCGCGCGCCTGCACATGATTGATGATGATCTGCGCGGTGAAAGCGCGGCGCACGGACCAATCCGGGAAAGCGTCCTGCAGTTTCTTTTCAATCGCACCGATATCCGCGGCACGGCTGTCGTTGAAGGATGTGCCGAAGCTGACCACCAGCAGTTCCTTCTCTCCGATGCCGTCTGCGTTCAGCGGATCATCCAGGGACGCGTCACCGGTATCGCGGCCGAAGTAATCCGGATCCGCTTCTTCCCCTTCTACCAGTTCCTTCTGGGCATCGGTCAGGGCATCCCAGCCGGCCCGGGCCGCGGCGATCTGCGCGTCGGTTTCTTCCGTCCATTCCTGCACATAAATCGCGTCGATCAGCGCCGCCACCGCGTCGGCGGCAGCCTGGTCCGTGTTTTCGGCCGGTGCACATGAGGCGGTGCAGAGCATGGCCAAAGCGGCCAGAATCGCGATATACCGTTTCATATTCCTTTTCTCCTTTTACTTCAGTTTGAACAGATACGTGAATTCCGTCACCGTTTCGTCGGTATTGGTCAGCATTTTGTGGAAATCCAGGATCATGGATC
>CADBNX010000408.1 GCA_902796115.1 uncultured Eubacteriales bacterium | reverse complement strand
GGCGATGAGTTTGTGGTAGTTCTTCAGGATAAAGGCTGCGAGACGATGGACGAGGTGATCGCCGGGATGAACCGGAAGGTTGAGGCGAATATCATAGAAAACGGCGTTGTTGTTTCGATCGGCTATTCCGTATGGCGGCCGGATGACCGGCAGTTATGTGACGTGTTCACGAGAGCGGACCGTATGATGTATGAACGAAAGAACGAATTGAAATCTATGGGCGCAAAAACGCGGGAAATGCCAACATGACTTCCCGCAGGATATGCTTTCCCGGATAGGCTGCCGTGACTGCGTTCAAAACTTGATACTGTCGGTTTTTTATTATATACTGATAGTGCCGGATGCCGGATGCCCGGGCGGATCGGGGCCGGGCATCCGGTTTCGGGCAGGTACGGATCGCTGCCTGACTTTTGTCCTGCGCATCATCGGATATCTGCTGCTTTACCGGGGCACATCGCACATCAGGGGGATGATTATGAGAACTGAAAAAAAGAACACACCATTCGAACAGTATCAGCCTGTGGGGGGGTTCAATCCTGCCTCATATCTCAAACGGGTTCCGGCAACAGCTTTGGCTCTGCTTAAGCTTTTTGAGGTGGTCCTGGCAGCAGTCACCATCCTGCTGTCTGCCTCGATCATGCTGCCGGTGATCACGAAAGTCGCAAGCTTCGGCGGCCAGGCAGAAACGCTGGACGCAATGATCCGCCAGGTGCTGGCCGCGCTGGAGCCTCAGATTCCCGGGATTGAAGATCTGATCGGCTCTTCTCCCCTGTACACGACGATCGTATCGTCCATTCCGGCAGGAACGCATGTCGCGGTTTCCGGCTTATATATCCTGCTTTATATCGTTTGGATATTTTTACTTTTGAAGATCATTGAAAGCCTCGCCTGCGTATACATACGGTTTATCCATAAAGGGGCCGGAGTGGTCCGGTTTTTTTATCTGGTTTCTTTTGTTTACCGTATTTTCTGTGCAGTTGCCACCGTCGTCCTGTGCGTGCTGATCCTGACGAGCTTTGGAACCATCCGGCCTAATCTGCCGCCGGAGATGAAGGGCTTTACGGCAGTTTTTCTCATTATCATGAGCTGCGTGGTCATGGTTGCGGCAAGTCTTCTTGCCATGTTTTACAGTAAGGATGTTGCTTCTGCCATGAAGACAGTAAAGCTGGAATGCCGTTACAGGACCATGGCAGCCTTTCGGCCTTCCCGGCTTTTTACTATCTGTATGATCTATGTGGTTTTCCGGGCTGTCGCTGTGATACTCTCTCTTGCTGTTGGGAGTTCTGTGAGCGGAGCGGCCGGTTCCATGATGATCGTCAGCTCGGTTGTTGTTCTTTTCAAATACCTGATGGTCGGGTTCTCATACCGGGATATGAAAAAGGCACATGGTCGATGACGTTTTTTTGACTGTTCTGTCCTGAAAAACAGACTTTTCTGCGGAAAGAGCCGCATCATTACTGGCACGGTCTGCACACACTTGGGGTATCATAACACATAATACCATCGGTCTCAACGGACAGATTTACGCTGATCACAATGACAGGTCAGGGCTTTGGCCCTGGCCTTTTTCTGTTGCAGGCCGGGGGCTGCCGACGGCAAAAGTCGGCAATCTGCACAAGAAATTTTACGAAATCTTCGAAATTATATGGAAATCCGCAAGGGAGCATGCTATAATAATCCAGTAATAGGTTGATTATTGCAAAGGGGGCTGAAATGCTTCAGAATAATGTGGAAATGGACCTGAAAATGAGGCTCATAGAGAGTGGACAGACACAAAAAGAAGTGGCCGGGAAGCTGGGGGTGTCCCTTTCATATGTGAACCGGATCACAAAAAGCCGGGAGCAGATCGTCAACAGGACCTTCATAGCCATGATGGAGCAGCTGGGTTATGATGTTGAATTAACTTACGTGAAGCGGGGAGAGTGCTGAAAATGAGGATAGGTAATACTTCTATCGACCGTATGAGGAAAGTCATCATACTTCTGATCTGTACCATCGCGGCTGTCCTTCTGCTGCTGCCGTTTTCTGCTTTTGCGCAGGAACCGAAGGAAAAGGTCGTACGGGTAGGCTGGTATGAGTCTGCATTCCACCATTCGGATCAGTTCGGAAGGCGTTCCGGTTACGGATACGAATACCAGCAGCGGATTGCCACCTACACTGGATGGAAGTATGAATATGTGGAAGGCAGCTGGTCAGAATTACTGGAAAAACTGATCGCAGGGGAGATCGATCTGCTGAGCGACGTTTCATACACGGAGGAGCGCGCGCAGAAGATCCTGTATTCCGCCCTGAGAATGGGATCGGAGGATTATCATGTCTTCATTTCACCGGAT